>JBNJGP010000018.1:0-36160 GCA_051747805.1 Candidatus Muiribacteriota bacterium | reverse complement strand
CTTTACTATCACCTTTAGGTGATTTTACTAAGCTGAAAGCTTTTTACTTTTATGTCGGCCTGACCACTCGTTTTATTTTATTTCGTAATAAATTTTAACTTTAATGTTTCTGTGAATAATTTGCATGATTTTGATGTCACCCCGGTCATGTATGGTTCCCTGCCTTCGCAGGGATGACAGCTAAAACTATCTCTATTCTAATTTATAATTGCTTTTGCGGTCACCGCTTCTATCGGCTTTTGTCTGCTCCTATCGTCTCACCTCTCACTTCTCACGGCTCCTATCGTCTCACTTCTTACTTCTCACCTCTCACCTCTCACGGCTCCTATCTGCTGTCTACAGGTTATTATTTATCATAAATTGTAAAATAGCAATTTATTTAATAAAATAATAATATGACAGAACAATTTAGACAGATTATTAGCTTTTTTGAACAAAAAGATTTTCAGAAATTAAAAGAAATAAGTAAAAAACCTGAAACCTATAATGAAAAAGGAATACAGGAACTTACGGAAATGCTTCTTGCTTCAAAAAGTGAAAATATTAAAGAATATGAAAAAAAACTCCAAAAATTTAAAGAATTTGCCCTAAAAGAAAATAACCTCGATTTTATTAACTATTATCATATACGTAAACATCTGCTTCATATTTATCAGGAAGAATATGAAAAAGCCTGCACAGAGCTTGATGCTGCTCTTGATAAAAGCCTTTTTCATAATAACTATTCTATACTGGGGAAAATTTATTTTCAGAAAATAGAACTGCTGACTTTTTATTTAAAAGATTTTGAAAAAAGCTCAAAATTATTAAATAAATTAGAGTATGCAATGACTGATAATCCGGATATGAAAGCATATTTTAAAGTTGCATGGGCATATATTTTTTCCTACAGTAATATTGAAAAAGCTAAAAAGTTAATAAAAGAGGCAGTTTCTCTTCTTAAAGATTTGTCCAGAGATGACTTTTATAATCATTTAATTTCAAAAATCTGTTTTGTATATATAAATACTGGTGAGTATAATGAAATAGAAAAGATTTTAAAAAAAATTAATGATAAAACTCCGGAAAAATACTTAATAGAAGCATTTTTAAATTATAATAAAAATCAATATGAAAACGTAATAAAAATATTTAATGAGGCTCTAGATAAATTCAAGGTAAAAAAAACTCACGATGAGTATTTTTTTAAATTCTATCTTATTGCAGCCGACTCTTTTAATCATCTTGAAAAGAACGATAAAGCATTAAAATATTTTAAGAAAATGATTTCACAATTTGATTATCTCCTGTCTAAAACAGAAGATGAGATTTATATAAAAAATTTCAGGCAAATATACACACCGTATTTAAAAAAAGCTCTTTTGTTTTTTAAAAAAGCAAATAAAACTCAGCTTATAAGGGAAACAATTGAAAAATATCCTCAAATTTTAAATGGGAAATCAAAGTCTTCAATAACCGATGAGTCCTCAGTTGTATAAAAATCAACTTTCATTTTTTTTAATACATCTTTAAGTGTTGCCGGATTATTTAATAGTTCATTTTTAAGTTTTAATATATTTTTTAAAATAACTGGATGGCCACCTCGCATATTAAAAGAGGGTTTAATAAAATCTTTATTTGAATTTATGCTGAAATCAACCAGATTTTTATATGTATTTTTTTTTATATGAGGAATATCAACAGGCTGATATAAAATTAAAAACTCAGAATTCTTCAGGTCGTCAAATATTTTAACCATTCCGCATTTAATTGAAGAAAACATACCATAAGAAAACCCCCTGTTAAAAACAAACTCAACCTTGTTGTTTTTTAATGAGTTTAAATGCTTTTTTAATAAATCACCTTTAAATCCACCTACAACATAAATTTTATGGGAAAAAGGGGATACTTTGTAAATAATATTTTCAATAAAACTTTTATTTTTATAGAGAGCAAGTGGTTTAAAGCTTCCAAATCTTCTTGAAAAACCGGCAGCTGTTATTAAAGAAATAATTTTCATTTTAAAAGTCTGAAAAAATTCAGAAATTCAATCCTTGAACTTAATTGAGCCTGAAGCGAAACGTTGGAACTTTCTTCCCAAAAAAGATAAGGGGACTTATAACCTTCAACCATATCGCGACTTTTTAACCCTCTTAGATTTCTCTTGGCATACTTGGTTACTGCTTTATCAATATACTTTACAACAGAGCCGTAAATTGCCCGATTATTGTTGAAATAATGCAGAGGTTTATCAGTTGTGATAACTTTTTTCCCGGCCATAACAGCGGCTCTTTCAACAGCCTGATTATAAAAGCCGGCAACGGTAAAAATAATATCATAATTGGAATACATCTTTTTAGCAATATTAAAGGCTTCTTCTCTTGAATGTTTATTAAAATCAAGGTTAACAATATCATAGTTTTGAAAATTAGGTCTAACAGAGCGTATTCCAGCCTCAAAACCTCTCATGAACCTACCAACAGCCGGTATATTGGCAAGCCCAATAAAAGCAATACTGTCAAAATCAACAGCAGCACATACACCTGCTTTAAAACTCATAAAAAATTCATCAAAAGCCAGTACATTATAATTTCTATTTTTTTTGTCAGAGCCGTCAATAACATGAAAGTTTATATTTTTATATTTGGTTGAATTTGAATAATATTCTGCCTCGGCAGAGTATTGAGAGCCGACAAGAAAAATTGATTTAATATTATTTGCAACCATTTTTTCAACAAACGGGGAAATATTATTTTCGGTATCTATATAAACAACATTAGAAAATTCAGGGTTCTGCTGTAAAAAATCATTAAAACCTGAATAGACATTGCTGTTAAAAGAATTATCCCCGGTGCCAACCTGATTAAAAATAACACCAAATATCTCTGTATGATTTGCATGAACTGTTAAACTCAAACAAAATATAATCAGAATAAAAAAAATATTTTTATAATTCATTTAACTACCTCGAAACCAGTGTTGAAAAAATATATCCTGTTTTACCAGAATAAATTATTTTTATCTTGTACCATAAATTGTTACCGTTAATTACAGCTCCCTCAACTTCTTCAAGAATTTCAATTCTTGTATTGTTTTGAGCCTGTGCAACAACCTCGCTATCAGTAGTAGGGGCCTGACGAATATTTGCAACATTTGCCGTAACAAATTTTAAATTTGGATTATCATTACTAATTTGTTCAGGATTATAACCATCCCCGAAAAACTGGTCAACAAGTATATCTGGATTTAAAATTGTGTACCCGTTTTCTTCTAACCAACCGGTTAGTCTTAAAAAAGAAACCCTTGTCTGCTCATGAATATCATGTAAAAGTAAAATTCCTTTACCTCTTTTAGAAATCATATTAACCATGTTATTATAGAGCGTTTCTGGATTTTTAGTGGACCAGTCCTGACTGTCAATAGACCAGCCAAGAGGAACAAGATTATAATCAGAAATAATTCTATCAGCCTGTACTGGGGTTATACTGCCATATGGTGGCCTGAAAAAACCCGGATTTTCACCTGTAATATTTTTAATTGTATTAAAACTTCGGTCAATATCTCTTAAAGCAGCGTTCGTACTCATAGTTGTAAAAGGTTTTCCAGCAGGTGTAGCATGGTTCCAGCCATGAACAGAAACATCACCAATTTGATTTTGCTTTTGAAGCAGATGGTTTGTGCTGCTGCTTATTTTAGAACCTAGGACAAAGAAAATACCAGGGAAGTTATAATCAATAAGTGCGTTTGTAATATCTCTTGTACGGTCCCCGATATTAGTTGGTCCATCATCAAAAGTAAGAATAATTTCACCAGGATTTAAAAAGTAATCACTTTGTGCAAGAAAATTATTGCCAGTTATTCTGAAAAAACGTTTGTCATAATTACCTCTACCACGCCTTGTTTCTTTCTGAGTGCTTTCATCAACGCTGAAAACATCGTTAATTTCCTCAAGAATTCTATTTGAGGGCACAGGAGCCATCTGCTGCCTTCGCTGAGGAGTATGTTTAAGAATAAAATCGCTCCAGTTGTTAACTTTATCTGCATATCCTTTATGAATAAGAATTTCAAGATTTTCATTTATAAATTTATTCAAATAATTTAAATGATTACTACTTCTGCGGGTTTCAGATATTAATTCTTTAAAAGTATAGAGAGAATTCACAGGATTATTATTTATATACTCAAAAATAGAGTGCTCAATTCTTTCAACCTTCTCTCTAATATAATGACCTGCTGAATAAATTTTAAAATACTCATCAGATGTATGATCATCAAGTGTAAGAGCTTTTTCAGAAAAGAAATCAAGAGTTTCAAAGTATTCAGTATATAAGTTTACATTTTCTTTAAACCCACCCTCGGCATTAGAAACAAAAACAAAGATTAAAACAAAAATTAACATTAAATTAAATTTTTTCATAAACCCCCCTGTAATATATATAGATTTTATTATATAGTAAAATTTAATTATAATCAACTGTTAAATCCAGCAATCTGCTATACTCAATGAGAATTGTGGCCAATATGTTTTGAAATTTGACCCGGCAAATTAATTTAGTTATAATTCTTACTGAAAAAATTACCACCTTAAACCTTTAATTAAGGAGAAAAAATGAAAGATATTCGAGTAGATGGAATAGAAAAAGTAACAGGAAGGGCAAAATATGCTGGTGATCTTCGTTTTGATAGTATGATTTATGGTAAAGTTAAAAGAAGTCCACATCCCTATGCCCGCATAAAAAAAATTAATACAGAAAAAATAAAAAATTTAAAAGATGTTGTTGTGCTTACATCTTCAGATATTCCAGGAAGCAAAAAAACTGGTGTGGTTACAAAAGACCATTATCCACTCGCAGATGATAAAGCTTTATATTACGGAGACGCAGTTGCATTAGTAGCTGCTCCTGACCCTGAAAAAGCGAAGGAAGCTATAGACTTGATAGAAGTGGATTATGAGGTTTTAGACGGAGTATTTACCATTGAGGAGGCATTAAAAGAAGACGCTCCAGTATTAAAAGAAGGATTTGATAATAACATAGTAACTCATTATCCGCTTAGAAAAGGAAATCCACAGGAAGAATTTAAAAATTGTGATAACGTAATTGAAAGAGAATACAAAACTCAATTTGTTGAGCATGCCTATATAGAAACCGAAGCAGTTGTTGCTTTACCGGATGAAAAATTTAATTCATATAAAATTTATGGCTCAATTCAGAACCCGTATTCAACAAGAAGAAGTGTTGCCCAAATAATGGGAGTTCCTCTGGTTAATGTTAGAATTATTCAGTCTCATCTCGGGGGTTCTTTTGGCGGGAAAGATGATTCTATGTCTATTCTTTCATGCAGGGCTGCTCTTCTTGCAAAATATACAGGTAAACCTGTTAAAATTGTTTATTCAAGAGAAGAATCCATAATTGATTCATATAAAAGACATCCTTATATTTGTAAGTATAAAGTTGGATATAATAATGATGGTAAGCTGAAAGCAATGAAAGTTGAAATATACGCAGACGCGGGAGCCAATATTTCAATGACCCCTTTTGTTACCTGGCGCTCAGTAGTGCAGGCAACAGGTCCTTATGAATTAGAACATGCTCATACTGATATTTATGGTGTAGCAACAAATAACCCATATACGGGAGCTTTCCGCGGATTTGGCTCTCCTCAGATAGTTTTTGCCCAAGAAAGTTTAATGGATGAAATAGCCCATTCACTTGATATGGACGGAGTAGAACTCAGAAAATTAAATGGGTATAAACAGGGGTCTATCACCGCCTCGGGTCAGAAGCTTTTAAATCATAAAGTCTCACTTGAACAGGTTATAGATGAAGTTGTTAAAAGTTCTGATTATTTCAACAGAAAAAAGGAATTCAAAGATTATAATAAACGCAATGATAGATATAAAAAGGGAATTGGATTATCATCTTCATTCAGAGGTTGTTCGCTCGGGGCAGAGGGAACTGACTCAACCGGAGCCTATATATGTGTGCATCCGGACGGCTCAGTTAATTTACTTGCCGGACTGGCAGAAAACGGTCAGGGACTTAAAACAACATTCTGTAAAATAGCTGCCAGCGAGTTTGGAATAGAATTAGATAAATTCATGTATCTTGATCAGGATACTGGATATATGGTCGATGGTGGCCCAACAGTAGCTTCCCGTTCAACCCTTACAGGTGGAAGTGCGGTTAAAAATGCCGCAGAAATTATCAAAAATAGGATTGCAGAAGCTGTATATAAAGAACTTGAAGCCTCATCAGCCGAAGAAATAGTATTTGAAAATAATCAGGTAAAAGGAAGCTCAAAAACAGTATCATTTGAAAAGGCTGTTGCAATATCCTGCACAAAAGGAGTTAATTTATCGGCAGTTGGCTGGTTTAATGCTCCTGATGTTTCCTGGGACGAAGAAAAAGGACAGGGGCCTGCCTATTTCACCTATGTATATGGCGGTGAGGTGGCTGAAATTACAGTAGATACTTATACAGGTAAAATTTTTGTTGACAACGTACATGCGGCACATGATGTTGGCAGGGTAATTAACGAAAAAGGGGCTGCAGGTCAGGTTTATGGCGGAGTAGTTCAGGGAATAGGCTACTCAATTTTTGAAGAAGTTGATGTTCAAAACGGAATTATTAAAAATACAAACCTTGATGAATATTTTGTTCCAACAGTAAAAGATTTTGGAAAAATAACCCCTATTTTAATAGAAAACCCGGATAAATATGGTCCTGAAGGGGCGAAATCTCTTGGTGAACCTGTGCTTGAGCTGATATCGGCAGCAATTAACAATGCTGTTTTTAATGCGATTAATAAAAGATTTTATAAAATCCCGCTGGATCTTGAAACAATAGTTGTTGGAAAACAGCTTAAAAGAAAATCTAAAAGAGGAAGTGAAAAATGAAGAACTTTGATTTTTTTAAATTTAATAAACTTGGCGAAACTCTGGAATTTTTAAGAAAAACCAGAAATAATAGTAAAATTATAGCTGGCGGGACTGATTTAATAATTGAGCTTAGAAAAAACTCAAAAAATTTAGGAACAGAAATGGATAAAGTAATAGATATATCTACGCATAAAGAGTTAAGCCAGATTTCAGATGAAAACAAAGATTTTTTAGAAATTGGAGCCTGTTGCACACACACACAGATTTCCTCTCATCCGCTTGTTAAAAAAAATTTTCCGGCACTTGCAGCCGCAAGCAATTCAGTTGGATGTCTTCAGACAAGAAACACCGGTACTATTGGAGGTAATATAGTTAATTCCTCACCAAGTGGTGATACGCTCCCTGCTCTTACCGCATATGAGGCTGTTTTATATTTTGAAAAAGATGGTGGTATTTGCCGTGAAATACCAGTAAGTTCTTTTATAAAAGGACCGTATAAAAATCAGATAGAACCTGATGAAATCCTTTATTCAATTTTACTTTATTACAGAAAAGATAATAATCCTCTTTACTCATATCAAAAATTAGGAAGAAGAAATGCGCTTTCAATAACCAGAATTTCAATATGTGCATTATGCGATTTAGAAGATAAAAAAATGAAAAATATTAGAATAGTTCCGGGTGCTGTACTACCTTATTTTAGGAGAATTTACAAGGCTGAAAGTTTTTTAGAAGGAAAAGAACCATCTGATAAGCTTTTTAAAGAGGCAGCAGCATTGATTTCAGAAGATGTGTTCGAAGAAGTAGGTCAGAGATGGTCCACACCGTATAAAAAACCAGTTTTAAATAAACTAGCCTATGCAGCGTTGAAAGAAATGATAACTTTTAAGGAGAAAGTATGTTAATACATATTAAATTTAGAGTAAATAATAGAGATTATGATTTAAAAACAAATGCAAACAAACGATTAGTAGATGTACTCCGTGAGGACTTAAAGTTAACAGGCACAAAAGAAGGCTGTGGTATAGGAGAGTGTGGAGCATGTACAGTTATAATGGATAAAAAGGCTGTTAACTCCTGCCTTATACTTGCGGGGCAGTTAGATGGAAAAACAATTGAAACAGTTGAGGGACTAGAAAAGAACGGAGAAATATCTTCATTACAGAAGAACTTTCTTGAGGCAGGTGCAGTTCAATGTGGTTACTGTACACCGGGAATGCTGATGAGTATTAAAGCGCTTCTTTATGAAAATCCGAATCCAGGGGAAGAAGAAATAAAAGAGGCAATATCCGGCAATATATGCCGTTGTACTGGATATAAACAAATAATAGATGCAGTTAAACTTGAAACAAATAAAAATTAAAAATAAAAACAGGTGGCTGTTTTTCAACAGCCACTTGAAAATTCTAAATTTAAATCTTTACAAATTTATAAAACACAATCATATTAAATAAATTATTCAAGTTAATCTCTTTATCATTAATTAAGGATTTAAATTTTTGAATATGCAGGGTTTCCGTATTAATTTCAGCTTCAAATTCACTTCCTTTGTATAAAAAAAGATTATTTTCTAAAGCCAGAGAATGTATTTTTTCATCTATTCTACCAAGTAAAATTTTAGTATCATTTTCTTTTTGGAAAATAAACCCGTCTTCCTTATGACAGTCAAAAGATTCAGGTTGCAGATAAAACTTTGGTTTATTTTTATATGGAGCGTCGGCTGTTGGGCAGAAAGTTGTGCAGTTGCCACATTCATTACAGCAGTCTCCGATGTTTGCAATCTGATAGCTTTGTTTAATCTTTAATTTCTTTTCTGAAAGCCAAAAATCATCCTCGTTTTTTAAATAAATTTTTTCAGGAAACGATAAAAGTTCTGTTTTATAGGAAAAATTTGCCCTGTTTGGACAAACAGAAGTACATATACCACAATATAAATCACATGATAAGCATCTTTTAGCCTCATTAACAGCCTGCGCTTCAGAAAAAGTCTGGGTGGTTTCGTTGAAATTTTTCCTTTTTTCAACTGGTATTTCTTCAACTTCTTCCCCCTGATTTACAAAGGTTTTTTTCACAGATAATTCTTTTTTATCTTTTTCTTTTAAAACGTTTTCATTACGTTCACTGGGATTTTTTTCTAAAAATGAAAAAGCAGCTTTTTTCCCATCACCAGCGGCCTTAATAAGAGTAGAGGGACCATGAACAACATCACCACCTGCATAAACTTTATCAATACTGGTTTTCATTGTTTCTAAATCAGCATCGACTGTATTCCAGCGTGTTAAATTAATTCCCTGAGTTTCTAAAAATGATAAATCAGTTTTCTGGCTTATTGCCACAACAAGCAAATCAAGTTCAATTTCAAATTGGGAACCCTCTATCGGAACAGGTCTTCTTCTTCCGCTGGCATCTTTTTTACCCAGTTTCATTTTCTGACAAACAACGCTTTTTAATTTATTGTTTTCAGAGTTAATTTTAACCGGAGATACAAGCTCAACAATATTGATTTTTTCTTTTTTTAATTCTTCAATTTCTTCAGGATCGGCTGGCATTTCATTTTGAGTTCTTCTATAAAGAATGTGAACTTCTTTTGTGTTATGGAGTCTCCAGGCAGTTCTTGCAACATCTACAGCTGAGTTGCCGCCGCCGATAACCCCTATTTTTGAAGGGTTTTTATTCCATTTATTTTTCCTTATTAATTCTAAAAATTTAAGAGCATCTATAACACCATCTGATTCTTCCCCGTCGATATTAAGTTTAATGCCATTTTTAGCACCAGCGCCTATAAATATAAAATCATAATCTTTTTTTAGTATTTCAAAAGAAATATCTTTTCCTACGGTAATTTCTGTAACAAAATGTACTCCCGCCTGTTTAAGTACTTCCACATCTAATTTTATTTTTTCATCTGGAAGTCTGAATGAAGGAATTGCATGAGATGCCATACCACCACATATTTTTTTACTTTCATAAACGGTAACTTTTACATTGTTTTTAGCAAGAAACCATGCACAGCTTAAACCTGCAGGCCCGGCACCAATAATAGCAGCCTTTTTATTATCTGAATCAACTTTGGAAACTGTATTTTGATTATTGTCAGTTATAAATCGCTTAATTTCTCTAATTTTTAAAGGTGTATCAATGTGAGTTCTTGTACATCTGTAAGTACATTGATGGTCGCATACCCGGCCGGCAATATTTGCAACAGGATTATCATGAAAAACCACCTCTGCGGCCTTTTTAAAATTTTTTTCTGCAATCAGTCTCATATATTCAGGAACGTTCTGACTAACTGGACATTCCTGTCTGCAGGGAGCCTTCATACAGTTGAAATAATCAAGTTTTCTGTTTCCTTTATACTTCTGAGTATTAATAAAATCTTTACGGTATCTTCGGTTTTCAGAGGCTTCTTCTGCATAGTACTTTAAATTAATTCTGCCACATGTTTTAATAATTTCCTCAAATATAACGGAAATAATATTTTTATCTGAATGTTGAATTAAATCACCAATTGATTCGCTTAATTTTTCATAATGTATTTCCTCCGGTAGTTTTTGAATTAAATTATTAAAAACATTATCATCTATTTTAATAAAGTTATTATTCTCAAAATTTTCTTTAAGTTTTTTGCTGAATTCTTCATCTTTATAATAATTCTGGAAATATTTTTTGACAATAAAATTGCCAATATCATCGGAGTCATACTTTTGCATCTGTTCCCTTAAATTATTTATATACTGATTCAGTTTTCCATATCCACCTGGTTTTAGAATATCTGAACAAACAGTAACAGGTTTTATATTAGTGCTTATAAGTTCTGCAAAGTTAAAACAGTCTCCGCCGCCGGAAAAGGAAACTTCCTGCTGACCATAATTATCATCAGCAAGCATTGAGCCCAAGTTGACATCTATTACATGAAGCGGACGCCCGGACATGTACATCATATCCTGACCTTCTGGAAAAATATCTTTATGATTAACACTTTCAAGTGTGTTTGAAAGTTTATAAGAAAATTCTTTAACGTTTTCTTCTGCAACCTGGGCAACGTTTTTTATAATTTTTAAGGCATCATCGTAAACCGGGTCATGCTCAAAAGCTTCATCAGGAACTATTGTGTCATAGTTGAGTTTTTCATTTAAAAAATATTTAAGTTTTTCTTTTCCTATTAAAGTTGGATTAAATTTAATAGTTGTATGAAAACCCATTTCTTCAATTAAAAAAATGGCGATTTTTTCTATTTCAGCTGGTGGACAGCCATGCATGGTTGAAAGTGTTACGTTATCTGAAATATTTGCGGGTATTTTAAGTTTTAAAGAATTTTCATAAAAATTTGCTGCCTCATTTTTAAGTATTTCAATGTTTTTTGAAGAGTTTTTCATTTTAGAAAAAAACTTCTGCATATTATCTTTTTTAATACCTTCAAGGTCATAACCAGCACTCATATTAAAAATTGTGCCAATTTCATCTGTGCCGTTGTTATAGCCAAATATATCAGAAAGAATATGAATAATAACCCAGGCTTTTAAATATTCATTATAAGAATCATTCAAAGTGAGTTCCTGTGACCATTCCCCGTTGTATCCCTCGTTTTCAATATCAATACAAGGTTTAAGTACTTCTATTTCGTCAAGGGTCTGAACAGTTTTTAGCTCTATGAACCTTGCGCCGCATAACCATGCAGAAATAATATTTTGGGCAAGCTGAGTATGAGGGCCTGCTGCCACTCCAAGAGGAGTTTCAATATATTTATTATATTTTCTGAATGAAAAAGGGTCTGCTGATGTAGGTTTAAAAAAGTTACTTTCATCAATTCCAAAAATTGTTTTATTTGAATTATACTCATCTAAAATCCATTTTAATAATTTATCAAACGGTACACATGTAAATTCTTTTGACATAAATCCCCCTGAGATAATAGTTCATATTGAGAATAACCACAATTATACATTTTTTTTAAAAAAAATCAACACTTGGGCATTTTGTTTCGTCATATTAAAAAGGGTTTTCAACAGCCCCTTGACATAATAAAAGGAAAAAAATAATATAACCAGATGAAAATGAATAAAAAAACTTCAACATTGAAAAGACTTCTACCATTTTTTTCAACTGAGAAAAAAAGGTTATTATGGGGAAGTGTTGCGGCAGTATTTATTACAGGCACTCATCTTGCACGTCCTCTAATATTAAGGCAGATAATTGATACTGCAATACCAGAACATAATATAAAGCTGGCCCTGTACTTTGCGCTGGCTTTTGTCCTTGCTTTATGTACTGGGGCTCTTGTTCAGTATTTTCAAATATTAAACCTTGCAAAACTTGGATTAAATATTGTTACAAAAATAAAAAATAAAGTATTCGGGCATATTTTAAAACAGGATATCAGTTTTTTTGATAAAAATGCTCCGGGAAGATTAATGGCAAGGACTGAATCCGATATTGAAAAATTAAAAGTTATTTTTTCACATTCCGCAATGATAATGATACAGTCCTCTATGATGCTTGCCGGAATTTTAAGCATTATTATTTATGAGGAGCCATTTTTTGGACTGATTTTAATATTTATTTTCCCCTTTATAGCCGTTGCAGTTTATTTTTATTTAAACTATATAATGAAACTCTGGAGAGAGGTTCGTAAAAAAAATTCCTATTTATCTGGATATATTACCGAGTACGTTCAGGCAGTTCCGATTATACAGCTTTTTTCAAAAAAGAAGAAGGCCATGGATAAATTATTGAATCATTCATATGATAAAATGAAGTACGAAAAAAAAGGACTATTTGTTGATTATATGGTTTTCTGGTCCTTTTTTCATTTTTTAACAGAAACAGTATCAATTGCGGCTATTTTTTATTATGGGATAACAAAAATAATAGAAGGCGAAATGACAATAGGAAGTCTGATAATGTATGCAGAGCTTATGAGACAGCTTTTTATGCCTCTCAGGAATCTTATGATGGTCCTTTCTCAGGTTCAATCAAGTTTAGCTGCGGCCTCCAGGGTTTTTGATATTCTGGACACTCCCTCTAAAGTGAAAAATAATGTTGAAAACAATGAAGTACCACATTTAAGAGAAAAACTACAGTTTAAAAATATAGAATTTGCCTATGATAAAGAAACAGTAATAAACAATATGTCTTTTAATATTAAGGCAGGAGAACATGTTGCAATTATAGGCCCTTCAGGTTCGGGTAAAACAACAATTATAAATATTTTGCTCAGATTTTATGAATTAAGAAGGGGTGAAATATTGATTGATAACAGAAATATAAAAGATTATAAAATTCAGAATTTAAGAAAAGATATAGGTCTTGTGCTTCAGGATGTGTATCTTTTTCCCGGAACAATTTTACAGAATCTAAAATCTTTTAACGATGAAATAAGCGATGAACAGGTTTTTAAAGCTGCAAAAGAGCTTGGCGCCCATGATATGATAATGAAAAAAAGTGATGGTTATGATACATATCTTGCAGAATCTGGAGCGAATCTATCAATGGGAGAAAGACAGCTTGTTTCTTTTACCAGAGCGCTTGTGAAAAACCCGGATATTTTAATACTGGATGAGGCAACTTCTTCAGTTGATGTTATAACAGAAAATCTGCTTCAGAATGCATTAAAAAAACTGCTTGAGGGAAGAACAGCTATTATTATTGCCCACAGGCTCTCAACTATTAAGGAGGCAGATAAAATTTTTGTTTTTAATGAGGGAGAAATTCAGGAAACTGGAACTCATAATGAGCTTATGGAAAAAAGAGGGTTATACCATAAACTCTACAAAATACAAATGGTTTAAAAATTATGAAAAAAGAAAAAACAAGAAATCCAAAAAAATTCTATATTAAATGGGTAATGGATATATACAGGGAGCATAAACTATATGTTTTTCTTCTTGTATTTCTTACAATATTCACAACAGTTGTAACAACATTATATCCGCTAGTTTTTAAACATATTGTTGATTCTCTTGTTGAAAATCTTGAGAAGTTCACCTCTGGAGAAATTACTGCTCAGAAGGCATTAGAAGAAAAAAACACCCTTATTTCAATACTTATTATATTTGGAATCGCAATGATTTTGACAAATATTTATCCTTATATGCGCGGAAAAATGAACCTTATTCTTGAAATAACCCTTCGAAAAAAGTATTTTGGACATATATTAAATAAAAGTTACAGATTTTTTCATAAATATAGAACAGGCGATATAGCCACAAGATTATCCGAGGATGTTTCAACTCACCCGCCTGGAATAGCGTGGTTTCTATGTTCTGGAATATTCAGAGCCTTTAACTCAAGCTGTATAATAGTATTCTGTTTAATAAGCATGTGGCTTTTAAACCCAATGCTGACTGTTTTATCAATAATACCAATACCGCTGATGATGTTTTTATTTTTCAAACTTGAGTCTGTTGTAAAAGACAGGTTTACCAAATTCAGAAAAAGTGTATCTGAGACAAATGATTATCTTGAATCAATATATTCTGGAATTAAAATACTTAAATCATTTAATTCAGAAAATTATCAGAAAGAACTTTTTTTTAATAAGCTTATGAAAAGGAAGCAAATAGAAGTTGATGTAATTGCAATTGAGGGATTATTCAGAATATACTTTGAATTTCTAAATTATCTGGGACAGGTTTTTGTGCTGCTTTTTGGTGGAATAATGGTCATACAGGGAAATATAACATTAGGAACTTATATTGCCTTTTACTCATATCTGGGAATGATAGTGTGGCCTATTATAGATATACCAAACTTTTTTGTGATGGGAACGCAGGCCTGTGTAACAATTGACAGGCTTGAAGAAATTAAAAATTTTGAAAAGGATTATAAAGATGTACCTGAGAATAGAAAAGATTTTAAAAGATTTAATAATATAGGGTTTGAAAATGTTAACTTTGAGTTTAAACAAAGCAATAATAATAAAAAAGATAAATTCAGATTAAAAAATATTGATTTTAATATAAATTCTGGAGAAAAAGTTGCAATTGTCGGCAAAATAGGGTCAGGAAAGTCAACACTTCTAAATTTAATCAGCGGTATTTATGAAAAGGATTCAGGAGATATTAAAATAAATGATATTTCTATAGAAGATTATGATAAAGATAGTTATAGAAAAAAAATTGGTTATATTGAGCAGCTACCATTAATACTAAGTGAAAATGTTTTTACAAATATTGATTTCTGGCGAGAACTGCAGGAAGATACAATTATTAATTCAGCCAGAACAGCCCAGTTTTATGGAGAAATACAAAATCTGCCACAAGATTTTCAAACTCCTCTTGGCCAACGTGGAATAGGATTATCGGGAGGACAGAAACAGAGACTTTCAATAGCAAGAGCTTTAAGCGGAAATCCGGATATTATAATAATGGACGATGTAACAAGTGCCCTTGATGCTGAGAATGAAAAATCATTCTGGAAGGAATTATTTGAAAAAAAACCTGATATTACAAGCATTATTGTCACCCATAGAATGTCAACTGCAAAACAGGCTGATAGAATAATTGTTTTAAATAATGGCGAAATAGAGGCTCAGGGAACTCATGAGCAGCTCCAGAAAAAAAGCGTTACATATAAAGAGTTGATTAAATAAAACCCTCAATTATTGCAGTAACGCCTACACCGGAAACTCTATTCATTTTTAAAGGGTTGGAACTTGAGCTTGGAATATAAGCTTTTACTCTGTATTTTTCATTCATTTCATCCTCAACAGCAATAACTGATTTAACCTGATTAACAGCATGATCAGGGCCTGAAACCTGTGCCGCGCCAACAGCAGAACCGCCTCCCACCGTAAAAACAGGAACAACCAAGGTTTTTTGTTTGTTTTCAGCATTATGATTAACCAGCAGATTATTAATAAAAGAGTTTATCGGCGAGGACATTTCCCGTATAAGCGACCCAATAGCCGCTTTTTTTACAGTATCTTTTAAAAAATCACGAATATTAAAACCAGCAGCCGCGTTCCCAATAAAAAGAACAATCAGAAAAACACAAAAATATTTTTTAAACATAATAAAACTCCTTATTCACTATTAAACTTGTGTGCACTCATAGTTTTTATTATATCATATTTGATTTAATTTTTTGATTGGGTTATCATAACAACTATGAATATATTTGAAAATAAAGTTAGAAAATATTTTTTTGTAAACAAAAATGGCAGAACGTACTACGTTCATTCATTGAAACATCCAGAACATGCATTTGAAATAGGACCCGCAGATGTTAAATTAATTAAAAAGTTCAACTTGATATATCATATACTCTGGGCAACTTTTATAAGCACTGCAGCCTATCTTTTTGAGCTGACCTCTGTTTATAAATATGGTTTTTTAATATTTATCGCAGCTGTTATGCTTTTTTTCTTTTTTATAGAAATTTTTTATTCGGTTAAAATTTATAATTTCATGAAAAATAAAAAGGTTGTAAAAAATGAAGTAACATTTGATGAAATAAAAAAATCTTCACCATTTAATTTTAACGAGATGATGTTATTTGGTCTGATAATAATTGCCGGTATGTATATATACAGCTTTGTTTATCAATATTTATCATTAAAACCTGGAGTTAATACAATAATATTTCAGGGCTTATTTTTCCTGATTTATTATTCTGTTGCTGGAACAATCGCAAGATTTCTTAATCAGGACAGGGAAGATAAATGAGGGATAAAAAATTTTTTGATTTAGCTCCGGACGCAATTTTTGAGCTTACACCCGACGGCATAATTCTTGAGGCAAACAAAAAAGCACTTGATTTACTGGGATATAATCTCAATGAAATGCAGCACAGGCATATTTCAAACTTTCTTTCACCTGTTATTAAAATAAATACATTAAACAGACTTCAAATTATCAAAAAGCAGAAATTTTTAACAGGGGAGATTCTTTACAGAAAAAAAGACGGTACAGACATTTTTTTTTCTGTTCAGTCAGTTCTGACAGAAGATAACACAATAGTTGAATTTTTAAATGATGTAAGTCAGTGGCTTTCAATTGTTTCTGTCCTGGCTGACAGCGAATACAAATACAGAAGAATATTTGAAACGTCACCGCTGAGCAACGAAATCTATACACATAATTTTTCTTTAGAAAAAATAAACGAGTCTGGTCTTCAGATATATGGGATAAAAAATAAAAAAGAACTGACAAAATGGAATTTAATGAAAGAGGTTCAACTATCTGGCAAAAATTTTGAAAAGCTTCAACGCGGTGATATAATTAAGTTTAACAAAGTAATAAATTTTGATAAAATTAAAAAAACTTACAGTTTAAAAACAAACAGAGAAGGCGAAAGCCATCTTCATATATCTATTTTTAAATTACCTGCCTTTTATAAAGAAAAAAACAGATATTATCTTCAGGTGGAAGATTTGACATTTATAGTAAAAAATCTTAATACTATAAAAAATGAAAGAAAAAATAAAACTAAAGCCGAAAAAATGAGTCTGTCTTATTTATCACATCTTTCTCATGAAATTAGAACTCCGCTGAACACCATAATAGGCATGAGCGAAGTTTTAAATGAAATGAAACTCGATAAAAAAGAAAAAAAATATTTAGATATAATAGGGAGAGCTTCCAACTATTTATCGTCAGTAGTAAACGACGTTCTTGATTATTCAAAACTTGAATCAAAAGATTTTGATTATTCAATAAGCTCTTTTAACTTAAAAGAACTATGTCAGGAAATAATGGAAAACTTTGAAACCCAGATAAAAGATAAAAAAATAAAATCAGTTTTTGACTTTGATAAAAATATTCCTGAATTTATAGAAGGGGACCCTTTCAGATTTAGACAGATTTTATACAATCTGATTGGAAATGCTGTGAAATTTACTGATAATGGGTTTATTAGTTTAATATTAAATAAACGAAAATTAAACAAGCGTGAATTTATAGAGATTGCGGTTAAAGATACAGGTATAGGAATTGAAAAAGAAAAAATAATGAATATTTTTGCTCCTTTTGAACAGCAGGATTATGATATCTATCAGGAATACGGTGGAACCGGACTGGGGCTTGCGATCTGTAAAAAAATAACTGAGAAACTCGGCGGTGAAATAAAAGTTAAGAGTAAACCCGGGGTGGGCACAGAATTTATAGTGTTATTTCCTTTGAATATTGAATTAGAAAAGAGTAATAAAACTCAAAAAGGAAGAAAAGTTCTAATAATTGATGACCTTGAAGAAAATCAACTTATATTTTCAACTTATTTAAAAAAACTTGGTTTAAACTGTTTTACTGCTTATAATGGTAAAGAGGGTTTAAAACTGATAAAGGAAAATGATTTTTTTCTTATTCTTCTGGATATACAACTTCCTGAGACTGATGGATATCAAATCTTAGAAGAAATTAGAAAAACAGAAAAAGGAAAAAACTTAAAAATTGTAGCTCTTACCGGCAGGGGAACTGCAAATGATTTAAAAGAAATGGACAGGGCTGGTTTTGATGCAAAAATTATTAAACCTGTAAAAAAAGCCTCATTTTTAAAAAAAATTCAAACCTTACTTACTTTATAATACAGGAGAAAAAATGTATTTGGGAATTGATTTTGGTGGAACAAATATAAGAGGGGCCGTTTTAAATAAAAATGGCCGACTGATGCAGGAAAACAGAATGAAAACAGAAGCAGAAAAGGGGTTTGAATATATTTTTAATAAATTTTTACTTTTTATAAAAGATTTTATGAATGAATTTGAAATCGAAGGTGTTGGAATAGGTTTTCCTGGAACCGTCAACAGAAAAGGTTTAATTGTAACTGCACCAAATCTTGGCTGGAATAATATAAATTTAAAAGAAAAACTGCAAAATTCTTTAAAAATTCCAGTGATTATTGATAATGATGTAAATATGGCAATATGTGGCGAAAAATGGAAAGGCGTGGCCAAAAACTACAGGGAATTTTTCATGCTTACAATTGGAACTGGAGTTGGCGGTGCTTTTTTTATTAATAATAAATTCTACGGTGGCGTTTCTAATAATGCAGGTGAAATTGGTCATATGAATATTGAGTATAATGGCAGAAAATGTGGCTGTGGAAAGAGAGGGTGTCTTGAGCAGTATGCCTCTGCAACAGCCCTTATTAATTATATAGAAACAAAACTCAACAATAGTAACTCTGTTTTAAAAAAAGAAAAAAATATTCAGGCAAAAGAAATTTTTGAGGGGGCAAGAAAGGGAGATAAACTTGCTTTAGAAGGCGTTAATTTCATTTGTACACATTTAGGTCGTGGAATATCAAATGTTGTTAATCTTTTAAACCCCGAGGCGGTAATTATAGGCGGAGGAGTTTCTCAGGCCGGGGATTTTCTTTTAAACATATTGGAAAAAGAGATAAAAAAATACTCTTTGTCATATTCATTTAATGGTTTTGATATAAAATTAGCTCAGGCAGGTGAGCTTGCCGGAATATATGGAAGTGTTTATAATCTTTTAGAGCGTAAAGAATAATAAGGAGGGGAAATGGACTCGAAAATATTTGAAAAAAATATTGAACATCTTGGCAAGGAAGGAGCTCAGAAATTTTCTGAACTAAATATAGCAATAGTTGGTGCCGGTGGCCTTGGAACTCCTGTTGTGCAGAACCTGTTATCTCTGGGTGTGAAAAAAATTACAATATTTGATAAAGATAAGCTTGAACTTTCAAATCTTAACAGACAGTTTATGTTTGGCGAGGCGGATATTGGAAAATATAAAGCCTCCCTTCTTTTTGAAAAAATAAAAGATAGATTTTATAATCTTCAGATAAGCTATAAAATTGAGGAAATAAACAAAGAAACCATAAATAATCTTGATAACTTTGATTATATTTTTGACTGTTGTGATAATTTTAAAACAAAATTTCTTTTAAACGACTACTCTGTTGAAAACGATAAAATTCTTGTTCATGCCGGCGTAAATAGAAATCATGGACAGGTATTAATTGTTGAAGGAAATCGCGGTTTGAATCTTAGAAATATTATACCTGAAACTCCAGAAGAAAGTAAAACAGTAAATGTTGCGCCCAATGTTATGCTAACAGCAGCACTTGCAACAAATGAGTTTATGAAACATGTAACGAATCAATACAGCCCGAGGATTCACTTTTTTAAATCCACAGAAGATGGAATCAGAATAAATAAAGTGAAAATATAATGATTGACATAAATATTATTGTACATTATAATAGTTTCAAATCAAACTAAAACAGGGGGAAATATGAAAAAAATAACTTTATTTATTTTCATGCTGATTCTGTCATTTGGCCTTATAGCCGGCGAAAACGATAATGACAGAGGAAACGTTCCGTTTATATGGGGAACATATTCTGAAGGAGAAAAAGTTAACATTGATTTTGACTATAATCGTCCGGTTGAATATATAGAATTTTCATGGTTGGATGAAAGTGAAAATAGAGACAGCAGGGTTGAACTCTGGGTGGACCATTTCTATTACGGTTCCAAAAACGTATGGTTTTCATGGGATAAATTTTATATTAACGATACTCCAGGATTTAGAATGGAGCTTAGGGTTACTTCGGGAAAGGTTAGAATCCGCAGAGCTTATATAAGTTATAAGCAGGACGACTTCCGTGGTGATAATGAAATTACACAATATTTAAATTTAGCCAAGAATAATGAAATAGAACATCATAAAGCACTTTCTAAGTTAAATTCAATGAGTGCTGATGAACAGTCAATTGTTTTACCAGCTGTTTTAGCCATAAATAATCAGGCTGATGAGGTTGATGTTTTAAAGGATAAATATAATGAATTTGTTGCAGAAAATGAAAATGCTGTAGATGTAAGAGCCCTTTTATTTGAAGATTTTGAGGATAGAAGCTATGTAATTGGGGCAGCCGGTAACTACTGGGATGGTTCCAGGGTCAGACTTAATCTTGAAAAAGGCAGAGAAATCCGAAGCATAAGTGTATCATGGAGCACAGAAGAGGATTTTGTCAGAGGAGAACTTTATATTGATGGTATGTATCAAGGCTCTAAAACTATAAGAAGTTTTTCATATGATACTTTTTATGTCTGGGATAAAGAAATGGACTGGGACGCTCATCTTAAGATCCGTGGCGGTGATGTAAGAGTTAGAAGTGTAAGAGTAAATTATAAATAAGTAAGCTTTTTATATGTATTAATTATTTGATAAGACCGCAGAAAAGTCTTTCTGTGGTCTTTTTTATTAATTAAAAAAAAAATCTCCCATAACCGATAATCAATTCAATGAAAAAAAAATTAAAAATATTAATCATATTATATATATTTACAGCTTTTAATGTACAGGGAAGCCAGGAGGGAATACACGCCCGCGAACTGCTGCAGAGAAGAAAAGATAGAGCTCCCAGAAAATATAAGGTTAATACGGTACACCCGGAGCTTTCTTCTTCTAATGTGATTCCTGGATTATATGAGTTAAGAGAAGTAAAAAAAGATAAGGGTCCAATAATTAATATAGCCAAAAGAAGTTATTTGAATTTTTCAGCAGGGATTTTTCAACCTGCCTCAACAAGCTTTGCATATGTTGAAAAAGAACCATTTTATCAATGGGGGGTAGGATATCAGCGAAATCAGAAAATTGCTTTTGATTTTAGAAAAACGACTTATAAAAGCCGTGGTAATGGAGCCTTTTTTGGTGTGCCTGAATCAAGTTATAATTTAGAAATTACCCCCTTAAGCGCGTCTGTAAAGTTTAGTCCGCTAATTTATAAAAGATTAATTCCTTATTCTGGAATAGGTTTTTCAAGAATTGAAATAGTACATACTTTAAATGAGCCAGGGCGGACTTCCTCTGAAGTAAAAGAAATAAAATATTCACCTTTTGCCTTTTATGGTTTAGAATATTATGAGAGGGAAGATTTTTCCGTTTTTTTTGAAGTAGCAAAGAACTTTTCAGGGGAAGCATCTTTAAATATAAAAAACAAAATTTATAAAGTTGATTATAAAAATTATATATGGAGTTTTGGAATAAAATTTTATTTTGAGTAAAAATTTATGAAAAAAAATTCAACAATTTATTTTTTAATATTCACATTTACAGCACTTTTGATGCTTGTTGCCTGTAATACAAAACCCTCAAGTGTAAAATACACAGAACCCTTACCAGTTGGAGACCCGCCACAAATTTCAAATATCAGAGTTAAAGGAAATGAAAGCGATATTGAAATATTATATAACCTGCAATATTCTATTGATTCATTATTTAATATTAACGTGGCCTATGTGAAAGATACAGCCGAAAATTTTATCACTACAGCAAATGTTTCTGGAGAAACCACCCAAGTTAAACCGGGAAATGATAAAAAAATTATATGGCATTCTTCGCTTGATATAACGTCAGAGGCGATGATTACAGTAGAGTTAACTGCTGAGGACGGTGATATTTCAGGAGCTCCTGTAGAAACAGAAAAATTCAAAGTTGATAATACTGGTAGAAGAGTTTTAACAGATATAGTTCTTTCTACCCAAAAAGTTAATGTACAGGTAAACGAAGAACTGGACCTTTCAAATATTGAAGTAAGGGCCAGATATCATAATTTTACAGAAATAATAGTTGATAATGTTGAATATGAAATTGTTTCAGGAGATGGGGAAGTTGAAAATAATATATTTAAGGCACCTCATAAACATTCAGATGTTAAATTAAAAATAACTTACCCGGAAAATGGTGTAGAAGCTGAGGCTTTTTTAAATATCAATGTTTATAACACTTTAACCGGTATAAGACTTGAGCCTGAAAAAGCCGAGCATGTAGGTGGATATTTTGATTTATCAGAAGTAAAAGTAATAGCCACCTATAATGATGATACAGAAAGACAGGTTCTTCCCACCGAGTGGTTAGTTAGAGAAGGTGGTGGTATAGTAAATGAGTTTAACAATAACTTTGTTTATTTCCGGGATGAGGGAGTAAGCTCTGATGCAGTTTTAAGATGTATATATACTGAGAACGATGTAACTTATACAGAGGATTTTGTAGTAGAGTTAACTGGCGAAGAAACTATAATTGCCTATATAGAAAGAATATACGGCTCAAATTCAGATATTTCAATAGATTATAAAATTGTAAATCCCTTTGGTACAACAGACAGGATTAATTTTTATTATTCTACAAACGGGGGATTAAGTTACTCAAGATCAAATAATATTTCCGGACAGATTGAGGCCCTGGATGCAAGTATGCAGAGAATTACATGGCATTCAGATATTGATGTTTCAGGAAATAAAAATAATGTGGTATTAAAAATAATTCCAGTTATGGGAAGTCATCAGGGCGAAGGAATTGTTTCTCAGACAATAACTGTGGATAATAATCTAAGAACTCTTGATTATATAACAATTTCTGAGGATATTTTAAATTTGAATAAAAACAAAGAGTATAATTTAAACAATATTCAGGTAGAGGCAGTATATGAAGACGCTCCTCCAAGAACTGTTGATAATGTGAAATGGGTAAAAAAATCCGGAGTTGGTGAAATTACTGATAATGTATTTAATGCAGATACAACAGGCGATGCACTACTTGAGGTTAGATATACAGAGGCAGGGCGGGGAAGTTCTTCCACAATAAGTGTAACAGTAGGAAGAAAACTTATAGATTTGCGTCTGGATAAAGCAGAAGCCGATATTTTTCTCTCTGATACAATAAATTTACGTGATATAAAAGTAACTGCCGAATATGAAGAAGAACCAGTTTATAAAAGTGTAAATCCAGTTTGGACAGTTAAAAGTGGTCCAGGAATTATAAATGATTTATATTATGAGGGTATAATGGGTGGTACAGCCGTGCTTGAGGCTCAATATAAAGAAGGTACAATTACTCAGAGAGAAACCTTGACTGTTAATATAAATAAGCAGGTTTCAAAAATCACATTTAAAGAGCCTGAAATTAGTATAACTGTTGGTGAGGATTATTATTTAATAAATAATGATGTAATAATAAACTATATAGATGGCAGTACAAAAGTTGCTCCTGAAGTGAGCTGGAGCCATCAAAGTGGTCCGGGAACTCTTGATGGAAATATTTTTACAGCACATAATACAAGCGGAACAGTTGTATTGAGGGCACAAGTTGAAGACGGAGGGAACTATTATACAGGTGATTTTATAATTAATGTAACTCCGGTTCCAGCTTCATTATTTATAGATAAAAACAAACTGGAACTCTTTGTAGAGCAAGAATATAACTTGAATTCTATAGATGTTTTTGTTAAGTATGATGATGGCTCTCTTGTTAATATTGAGCCACATGAATGGGAAATAAAATCAGGAAACGGAAATATAAATGGAAGTTTATTCACCGCCCCTGATACAGCTGATATTGCAGTTGTAACTGCTTTTTACACAACCTATACAGGTTTGGGTGAAAAAACCGTAGAAGATGACTTAATTATTGAAACTAAACCCGCTCTTACAAACCTGACATCGTCACAATTAGAATACAGTGTAGATGTTGGTAACACACTGGATCTTTCTAACTTTGTTTATGAGGCTCATTATGAAGATGCCTCAAAACGTGAAGTTAGCTCTTTAGAGTATAAAATTAATTCTGGAAGCGGTGAATTAACTGGCAGTATATTTACAGCTCCTTCTTCGGCCGGAGAAACTAATATTGAAATAATATATAAAGAAGGAACACAGGAGCAGTCAACAATTATAAAGTTAAATAATTTAGCTGAACTTGATTATATAACAATTAATCCAGATAAAGAGTATATGGAAAAAGGAGACAGTTTTAATTTATCAAATATTCAGGTTCAGGCACATTATAGAGGAGGTCCCTCCAGAATTGTTGAAGATGTAAACTGGGTTGAAAAAACTAATTTAGGAAATATATCAGATAATAGATTTTATGCCGAAAATACCGGAAATGCTGAACTGGAAGTTGAGTATGTTCATCAAAATGCAGAGGGGGATTTAATTTCAAAAAAAGGCCAGCTTCAAATTGAAATAACTCCTGAAATTATTGAAATAATTCTTAATCCTACCGGAAAAACTCTTGCCGCAGGAACAGATTATGATTTAAGAAATGTTTCAGTAAATGCCCATTACAGTGATGGCTCAAGTTACGTTGCATCAGAAAATATATCATGGGATATTAGTTCTGGTGAAGGCTCAATTGCGAATAAAATCTACAGCTCGCAAGGGGAAGGACAGGATATTCTTTTATGTAAATACCGTGGAGTATCAAAAGAGTTTAAAATAAACATTAATAAAAAGCTTGAAAATATATTTTTAGATAAAGAAGAATTAGTTCTTTTAACAGGTGAATCTTTGAATCTTAGTGATAATGTTCAGGTTATGGGAGAATATAATGATGGAAGCCAGAAAAATATAACCGAAGAAATTCAATGGGATAAAACCTCAGGTGTGGGTACATTATCCGGCACAAGTTTTAATGCGCCAGCTGCTTTAGATGAAGGGCAGACACAGAATCAGGCTATTTTAAGAGCAACATATGAAGAGAGCGAAATAGAAGAAAATACAAGTTTACAGATAATAATTATTCCTGAACTTCATTCAATAAGTTTAAATCCTTCTGAAGTAACTCATCAGCTGCCAGATTCATTTGATTTAATAAATATTGAGGTGCTGGCAAATTATGTTAATAATGCTTCAAAGTCTATTCTTCATGAAAATATTGACTGGAGTTTTTTAAGAAGCGATTCAGGCGAGGGGCGCGTGGCCTCAGAAGGCGATGAATATATATATGTTCCTGAGGTAGATTATGATGATACTGCTGAAGTCCGTGTCAGCTATACAGATATAAAGGAGCAAAATGCTGAGGAAACGCTTATTTTATTAATTGAGTAGTATAAATTTTAATCTCCTGCTCATCGTCTCACTTCTTACTTCTCACCTCTCACGGCTCCCATCAGCTTCATGCTAAAAAAAACTTTTATTTTCTTAATATTTAAGCACTCTTTATTATTTCACCGATAATTAAAAATATGAAAAGGGTAATAATATTTTTTTTTATTATAAATTTTTTAATTTTAACGTACAGTACATCTTTAATTAGAGAAAGAATAGAATTTGAAAGACAGCATGTCAGAAATCGTAATATAAACACGGTTCCCTCAACTCCTGACTATGGAGTAGGGGATGTAAAAAGCTTCTGGAAATTAAACAGTCAGAATTCATACGAATTAATTCATGCCATGTGCACCTTTGCAGGAGAGCAGGCCTATATTTTCCATGATATAAATATAGATTTTATAGATGATAACTATTTAGATAAACTATTAACAAAGTTTGAACAGCAGAATGGATTTATGGAAAGACTTCAGAACAAATTTTCAAAAAACTCTACTCCAGCTCATCATGGCGGTGGGAAAATAATAATACTAATTACCGATTTAGGAGATTTTTCCTCACCTGAATATGGCTCTTTTAAAGACCAGCAACAGTACGACGATAGTGGAAATCCAGTAAACCCCGCTGAAGCTTATTTTTCCCCGCTTGATTATTTAAGTTCAGATGATTTTGAATATAGTAACGAGTCAAGGATAATATATCTGAACTCATATCTTTTTAATTATTTTGAGGAAACAGATGGAGGGTTCAACCCGGTTTATAATCTATTATCAAGGGAATACTTCAGAATGCTTCATTTTACGATGGGGATTATAGAAAATCAGACGGCTGGATATGAACCTGAAATTCCTCCACTGTGGATGGATTATGGTCTTGCAGCTTATGCTGAAATGGTAGCAACAGGTAAGTTCAACATATCTTATCTAAACTCACTTGCTTCAAATCCGGAAAACAGTGTAAATATATTTGAACATTCTTTCGGCATGTTTGGAATTTCTAGGAAAGATTTAGGAAAAGCAGCATTATTTTTTAAGTATTTAGATGATAATTTTGGAGCCGGGGATAATAATGAAGGTCTTTTAGGAAATATAATTCATCATCATGAATCAGGAGTCCAAATAATAGAAGATTTTATTTCAGAAGAAATAACAAAGGTTTTTAACGATTTTAACACAGCATTTTTTTTAAATAATCCCTCAATTTCTGATAGGTACTATATAAAGAAAGTTGATGTACCGTCTTTTTTAAAAAGTATGAAACCAGAAGAAACAGAGTTTAATGAAAAGTTAATAGATTTTCATGTGTCACCAAGAATAAAACTTAAAAATAAACCCCAGCTTAGAATGGGAGGGAGCATAGCCTATAGAATCGGAGAGAGGTTCTGGCCCTCAAAATATATGTACTGGGAGTTTGTAGATTTGAACCCAGAGGATAAAATAAATATAAGGTTGTTTATGTACAATAAAGGGGAATTTGTAAAAGAATATGAGGAAATTAACATAAATGCTGAAAATAACACATTAAAATGGTCAGAACCTTATTTAAAAGGAGATGAACTTATAATTATACTTTCAGATGTTTCAAATAATTTGAAACTTGAAGGAGACTATGACCCGCCTCTTTATATAAACAGGTCTGAAGAGGAGTATGTTGATAAATTAAGTGATTATGTGGATTTTGTCGGGAAAAAATATAATATAAATTTTGTGTTACCAGAAGTTTCAATAGGAATGTATCCCTCGCCTTTTGTACCGGATTATCTGCATGTCAATATTCATGCTGACGGAGAAGCGGGTGGGGAAGTTATTTATCCCTCAGAGGATACAGAAGAGCTTGAAATATTAAAGCTACCTGATACAAAATACAGACATGGCTCCTCGTTTAAAATTAAAGAAACCGGAAATTATCGTGCAGAAATAAAAGTATCATATCCAGACGGAATAGAGATAAAAAAAGAATATTTATTTAACGTTGCCCAGTATGAATCTGGAAAAAATATACATGTTGATACTCCAGGCGGTCAGGTAATGTTAAGTGCTGCCTCACAGGATAAAACCAAGTTTTTTGTTCATGGGTCAAAAGATAAAATTCAGATAGATACATTTGAGGAAGTTGGTTTTGATGCAGAAATATTTTTTTATAAAAAAGAAAAATCTGGTATATTTATGTTAGATGAAAACGAATATAAAATGCTTGAATTTAAAGAAGAAAACAATAAGTTAAAGGCAGATATAAACAAATCAGGAACATATCAGCTTATACAGGATAAAACCCCCCCAGACATAAAAGTTGATTATCTGGATAAATATTTTGCTAAAGTTCAAATACAGGATAAATCTCCGGTTGAAACAGTAGTTTATAATTTAGAAGGAAAAAAAATTCAGCATTCTTCCAGAAAAGAATTTTTAATAGAACTTCAGAGGGCTGATAATGAGTTTAAACTGGAATCGGTTGATTATTTTGAAAATAAAACCAAAAAAGTTGCCACAGCACCTCGGGAATCCGCCACAAATATACAGAATACTCAAGTATATCCAAATCCAGCCAGTAACTTTGTTAATATAAATTTCACTACAAATTCAATCAACCCTGAAATTATAATATATGAAAGTTCAGGTAGAAGAGTAAGAAAGATTAATAAAGGTGAATTTATCAAAAACGGTGATAATTACCGCATAATCTGGCCTCTGGATAATAACCGCGGTCAGCCTGTTTCTTCAGGGGTGTATTTTTATCATATAAAACTTGACGGGAAGGTTTACTTTGAAGGTAAAATCAGCATTATTTATTAGCTTTCTTTTAATATTAAGTGTGAATATATACCCATGGAATAAATCTGGAACTTTTATACCTAAAACTCCACCTGAAGAAACAAATTTAAATGAAAATGAAATATTAACCTATAACTTTTTATATGATAGATATGACAAAACAAAATTCATTAAAGTAATAGACGGTGATAGAATAAATGCCTACGTGGAGGCGCATAGATATGAAGATTTTAAAGAACAGATAGAAGAGGCGGTTTATCCTTTTAAAGAAAATCATGTAAATACTCTTGAAAAATATTTTGGCACAGTTCCCTACAATGAAATTAATATTTATTTTTATGAAGTTCAGGATACATATTCAGATGAAGGATTAACCTATTATGCAGGATATTTTGATTCTTATATTGATGAACATTATAATTCTATTTTTATAGATTTATATCCAACTTTTACTTTTGAAAATACAAAACAGATAAAAGGAATAATTGCACACGAATTTCAGCATTTAATCCACAATTATTATGATTCAGATGAAAAAAAATGGTTTAATGAAGGAATGTCAGAGCTTGCAACCTATTTAATAGGGGGCGAAAATCAACTTCATGTGGGGCAATATATAGAATTTCCATACGTATCCATGTCAGAATGGAACGACAAACTCCCTGATTATGGAAAAGTCTATTTATTTTTCAGGTATTTGATTTATAGAAAAGGGGTAGATATTATATCTAGATTAGTTAAATGTAAAAACAATGGAATGGGAAGTCTCAGGAGTGTGCTTGGAGTTGAGGGATTTAACACTTTCTTTAAACAGTGGGCAACAGCTATTAGTTTAAATACAGAGGAAGAAATAAAATATAATATTGTAGGATTGGACTTCCAGGTGCAGTCGGTTGCGCTGATTGAGACGGATTCACCCTTTAAATTATCCCTTCCAGCCTATTCATTTGCAAAAATTGATGTTAATTTCAAACATAGAACAAAACATAATCTGAAAATAAACAAAGAAAGGATTTCACCCTTTGAATTTGTACTGGCTTTCTATAATAGAAATCAACTGGAAAGAATAGCTGAATATGATGGGAATGAGGTTAAAAGCCCTGAAGTTTACTATGACAGAATAAAGTTGATAATTGTTAATCCAACAATGCAAGATGCAGAAGAAATTTTTAACTTACAACAAACAGAGCCGGAAATAGAAATTTTTGAAAATCCATATTTTGATAATAATAGATTAGTTCAGATGAAGGGAAATGAAATAATAAATGTCAGCTTAAACGGAAAAAAAGTGATGTTTGAGCAGATTAACCTTAAACATACTGTTTTCAGTGTAAATATAAATACAACAAGTCAGAATCATCTTGAGTATGAATATATATATGACGATAGAATATATAAAGGCGAATATAAATTTTCAGCTGGGGAAATATGAAAATTAAAATTTTTTTACTTTTTATAATAATCAGTCTCTTAACAGGATGTATAAATGGAGGCGGCGGATCAATAGGCACTGTGAATAATTCAGAAGATTACAGAGATAGTCTTGATGCGGCCTGGGATGTTTTTAATAATAGTGATTATGAGCAGTCCTTAATAGATTTCAACAGCGTAAGAAATAAAAGTTTCAGAGAAGTTGACCGCGATGAGGCAAGACTTGGTATGGGATGGTCGTATCTTAAAATGAATGATTTTGATAATGCACTTAAATGGTTTTTAAAAGTTAATAAGGGCTATGCAGAACTTTTAATAGGAAAAATCTCAATTTATATACTAACCAATGATATTGAAAAGTATAAAGAAGCATATATTTATGTAAACAGTTCAGGATTAATTAGTTTAAATGCTCCTGTTGAGTTAAGCACGAAAATGGAAATATCCCGTATATATTGTAATGCATTAGCCGGGATAGTTCTATATTATAATGGCAAAGACAAAGAAGCGTTCAGACATCTTGAAAAAGTTAAAAATTCATCAGAGTATGAATTCGATTATCGACTACAGCAGATATATCAGGGGATTATGACTAATTATCATTAAACAGTTTTTAATTCATAACTCTCAATTAGCAATTCTCAACTATTCAACTTGAAAAAAAACCCAGTCCATGTTAAAATCCTTTAAAATAAAAATTCTGGGAAAAAACTTTCAAAAGGAGATTATCATGGACTTATTAAGACAGAGAATTGGAAGAACCGTATTATATGAATCAAAACCACTTAGAGAAAAGTTTAATTCAGGACCTCTTTTTTTAAAAATGGAGGGATTGAACCCAACCGGAAGAATTCAGGATAGAATAGCCTATTATCTTGTGCAGGAGGCCAGACAGTTAGGGTTTGATACAGTTACAGTAGCCTCACTTGGAGCACTTGGAATATCAATGGCGTACGTATGCGCAGAGTTTAATGTAAAATGTAAAATTGTTACTCCGAATAAATCAATAATAAAAAAAAGTAATATATTAAAAGAAGACGTGGTAGAAATCATAGAGCATGGAAAAAACTACAGAGAAGCCAATAAAAAAAGTATAGAATTGGCAAAAGAAAAATCCTGGTACGATGCCAATCATGGATATTTTAACTTTTCGATTACAACAACAGTTTATTCAGAAATAGCCGAAGAAATTTCTCATAAACTTGGTAAAAATCCGGATAATATTTTTGTCTTCCTCAGCAATGGAGCTTTAATTTCCGGACTTCATCATGGTTTCAGACAATTATGGAGACAGCAGAAAATCGATAGAATACCAAAAATTCATGTAGTTTGTGCAGATGAAGAAAACTCACTTTATCAAACATATTTAAAGGGTAAAAAAATATATTCAGATAAAAAAGCGACAAGTACTTACAAAGGAAAAGCTAAAAAAACCTATAAATATGATATATTTGAACCACAGGCAATATTAAATGCTGTATATGATACAGGCGGAAGGTTTCATTTTGTAAAGCAGGAAAAAATAAAAGAAAATCAAAAACTTCTGAAGTCAAAAGAAAGAATTAAAACAGGAGTCAGAGGTGGAGCTGTTATATCAGCTTTTGAAAGAGCTTCCAGAGAAAATGAAATATCAAAAGATGAGCAGAACGTAATAATGTTAGAAGAAGGAAAAAGTGATTTAATCATAAAAGAGCTGAGTGATGATGATTTCAGAGACTTTGATCAGCTGGCAGATTATGTAGACGCTTATCTTGGAAAATACGGCGATGCCCGCGATGGAGCTATGGAGGCTATTAAAGTATCCTATGAAACTGGTTTTTTATTAGGCGCATACGTAGCAGGCGAAATGAAAGGAATAGCAGTTGTGATGGGATTGCCAACCAACATTGTAATGCCTCCATATCATCTTATTTATATAGGAACAGATTTATCCACAGGCAGTAGAGGAATTGGAACAAAACTTATGGAAAAAATTTATGAAAAAACGGGGGGACATTTTTCACTGCATGTAGATATAGAAAACAAAAAAGCAATAAAACTCTATCAGAAAATGGGGCTTAAAAAAGCATACTTCAGAATGATATCCGAAGGGGAAGAATAAAGGAGAAATAATGCGCGAAAAATTAGAAGAAATCCTGGAAACTTATAAAAAAATAAACAATCAGCTCACAGATATGGAAGTGATATCTGATCAGGAAAAAATGATAAAACTTTCAAAGGAAAGAACCTATCTGGAACCAATAGTTGCTGACATAAATGAATATCTGGCAATGCTTGATTCGGTTAAGGAGGCACAAAAAATATTAGAAACTGAAAAAGATAAAGAACTTGTAGAAATGGCAAAACTCGAGCTTGAAGAAAACAAGCATAAAATACCAGAAATGGAAGAAAAATTAAAAGTATCACTTCTTCCAAAAGACCCAAACGATGATAAGAACATTTTTATAGAGGTTCGCGCAGGAACCGGTGGCGATGAGGCTGGAATCTTTGCCGGAGACCTCTTTAATATGTATCAAAGATATGCTGATTTGAAAAAATGGAAAACAGAAATAATGGAAGCAAATGAAGCAGATATGGGAGGATTTAAAGAAATAGTATTTCGCGTAAAGGGAAATATGGTTTATTCGCGAATGAAATTTGAATCTGGAGGGCATAGAGTTCAGAGAGTGCCCGAAACAGAAACGAGCGGAAGAATACACACCTCTGCCGCTACAGTTGCAATACTACCTGAAGTAGAAGATGTAGAAGTAAATGTAAAAAACGAAGATTTAAAAATCGACGTTTATCGCTCAAGTGGATGTGGTGGTCAAAGTGTTAACACAACAGATTCAGCTGTAAGAATTACGCATACCCCAACCGGAATAATGGTAACATGCCAGGATGAAAAAAGTCAGCATAAAAACAAAGCCAAAGCCATGAAAGTATTAAAATCCAAACTATATGAAGCAGAAAAGAAAAAAAGAGAAGACAAAATCTCCTCAAACCGTAAAAGCATGGTGGGAACCGGAGACAGAAGCGAAAAAATCAGAACCTACAACTACCCCCAAAATCGAGTCACCGACCATCGAATAGGCCTAACCCTCCACAAACTCGACCGCGTAGTTGAAGGCACCGCACTCGATGAAATCATCGACGCCCTCATCATCGCCGAACAGGAAACCCTCCTCCGCGAACAATAAGGGGTCAGGTCTACACTTTTCACTTTCGTGAATTAAAGGAATTTAAAAAATGGCAAGACAACTTAGAATTGAATTTGAAGGGGCGCATTATCATGTGTTTGCCAGAGGCGAACGCAAAGATACTATATTTCTTGAAAAACAGGATTATGAAATATTTATAGAAAAGTTAAAAGAAATGCTCAATAAATTTAATATTGAATGCTGTGCATTTGCTTTAATGCCAAATCATTATCATCTTTATTTAATAACAAATGAAGCCAATTTAACACAAGCAATGCATTATTTAAATTCATCGTATACAAACTGGTACAAAGCTAAACATCAAATTGTTGGGCATGTTTTTCAGGGTAGATACAAAGCGCTTTTAGTTGACAAAGGTAACTATTTTTTCAGGGTAATTGATTATATACATTTAAATCCTGTTGTGGCTGGAATTGTTGAAAAACCGTGGGAATATCACTGGAGTAGTTGTGAAAATTATGTTGGTATTTCAAATCGATATAATTTTATTAATAAATTCAATTATTTGAGCACTTATTCAAATGAATTAAAGACAGCCGAATTAAAATATAAAGAACAGATATTAAATTCAAAAAATAAAAAATTACCACATAGAGATTTATTTAAAGGGATAGCGATAGGAAAAGAGGATTTTAAGAAGAAAGTTGATAATTTTATTAAAACCAAAAAAATAGATTTTTATGTACCTACAACCAAGATGAATAAAACAAGAAATGTAGATTTTTTTGTAGAACTCATTTCGGATTATTTTAAGGTTGAGTCAAAAATTATTTTCAATAATAAAAGAAATAATAAATTTAAAAAAATTTTTATTTATTTAACAAAAAAATATTCAAGATTGACTAATAAAGAAATTGCTTCTTTATATGGAATGACCCCGAGTGCTGTTTCGGAATTTTATAGAAAGTTTTTGAAAAATATTGAAAGTGAAAAAATTCTTAATGAAATCAAAAATATTGAAAGTGAAAAGTGTAGACCTGACCCCTTTTCTTGAATTTATATTGGAGAAGAGTAGGTTTGAGATTCAACGAGATGGTTATGAGCTTAATGATAAGCAAAAGGTTGAGCTTGATGGTTATATTAAGAGAAGAGAGGCTGGTGAGCCAGTCGACTATATTTTAGGATATAGAAATTTTTATGGGTATGATTTTAAAGTTGGGCCGGGTGTTTTAATACCCAGGTTTGAGACCGAGCTTCTTGTAGAAAAAGTTGGTAAATTTGTTGAAGGAAAAAAAGTTCTGGATTTATGTACTGGTTCCGGGTGTATTGGAATAACTCTTTTAAAAGAGTTTAATCCAGATATTGTTTTATGTACAGATGTTTCAGATAAAGCTCTTGAGTTTGCCAAAATTAATGCGAAAAATATTTTAAATTCAGATGAAAAAGCAAAGGCTACTTTTATTAAATCAGATATGTTTAAAAAAATTGATCAAAAATTCGATGTTATAGTTTCTAACCCGCCATACATTGAAAGAAATGTTATATCTACTCTAGAAAAACAGGTTAGAGGTTTTGAACCGATTATTGCTCTGGAAGGCGGAAATGATGGATATGACTTTTACAGGGAAATTAAAAATAATATTAAAAATTTTTTGAATTCTGGGGGAATGGTTTTTTTAGAGATTGGTTATAATCAGGGAGACAGGTTAAAAAAAATGTTTTCTGACTGTTTTAAGGAAGTAAATATTTTAAAAGATTATAATAATTTTGATAGGATTTTGATTGGAAAAAATATAAAAAATTAAATTTATCAATTTTAAAAAAAGGATGAGGTTTTATTATATTCTGAAAATCGAATGTGAATTCTGTAGATCCGACCCCTTTTTTTTTTTTTTGAAATATGGTATTATATTTAATAATATTGTTATGGTTTAACAGGAGGGTGTTATGAAAAAAGTATTGATTTTTACTTTGGTGTTTGTTAGTTTATTTTCCTATATTTATTTGTCTGGTTGTGGTGGTTCAAGTGGTGGTTCGGCTAATACTGTTATTAATTCTGTTGCTGAAGAGGATAAAAGTGAAGGTAAGATTATTTTAAATGTTGATTCAACTAATTTAAACAGTATTGATGATGTTATTTTAAGTTATTATTTAGTAGATTCACCTGAGGATATAACTATTATTTCTTCTGATAATTTAAGTCTTGTTGATGGTAAAATTGTGTGGGACTCATATAATGATTTTCCAAATACTGTTATAGATATTAAGTTAAATATTACTCCTGCGGATGAAGAAAGTGAAGCAAAAGAAATTGAATTAAGGGTGGATAATCGTGGAATAGCTAGCGATTCGGATTCTGATGTTGAAATTGATAAACTTGATACAAGTGATTTTTTAAATTTTTATGAACCTGATTTAAACGTATCTTATAATGTTTTAGGAATTAATGAAGGAGATAGTTGGAATGCTCTTGTTTATTTATATGATGAAAAAGGTGATTTTTTAACTTCAAATGATAGCGCAAGTGTTGTTAATGATTTTAATCGGGAATCAATTTATATTCATCCTGAATCTGGAATATCCGGGACTGTTGAGGTAAGACTGGTTTTGCAAAAAAATGGAGAAAATGTTTATTCAAATTCTTTATCAGGAAAAATTAATATTGCAGAACAGTCAATGGAAATAAATGAAGATATTGAAATTTCAGATTTAACAGCCAGTTTTGAATGGGATGGGGATTTTAATATGAATCCGCCGATTGATGTAACTTTTGAAGTTACTGGGGTGGATCAAAACGATGAATGGTATGTGAGTTATTTAATTAAAGAGGATAATAATATTTTGTTTACTAGTTATGATGATTTATTAAGTTCAAATTTAAAATTAACTGAGAATGGGTTGCAAAATTTTGAATTGAGTATTTGGAATGATGATGTGGCTGGCGAAAATTTAACTTTGCAGATTAGATTATTTAAAGATAGTGAATATTCAAATGCTTTAACAGCTAATCTTGATTTATATGCGATTCAATCTTCTGAAGCGCATCCGCAAAATATCAGGGTTAAAGAAAGAACAAGTAATTCTATTACCGTTGAGTGGGATAGACCTACTGGAATTTATACTGATGAATATTTAACTGGTTATAGAGTTGAGTGGCGTG
>JBNJGP010000017.1:12829-36501 GCA_051747805.1 Candidatus Muiribacteriota bacterium | reverse complement strand
AAAATTCAGCAGTCTAAAACAAAAGCAACTGCTTCATTCGCCACTTCTCGCTTCTCACGGCTCTCATCTGATTCTATCGGCTTAAAATTATATTACTTCAAAAATAACAAAAAACCGCTTTATAAAGAGGATTATAATCTTTATTGGGTTTAGTTTATATATTGAAGTACTATCATTACTTTTTAACATACGCTCTTAGATTTTTTTGTGATTTTATTTCGTAATAAATTTTAATCTCTTGCTCTAATCGGCTCTTATCTGCTTCTATCGTCTCACCTCTCACCGCTCACTTCTCACCTCTCACTTTTCACTTCTAACCGCTCCTATCGGCCCCTAACTTCTCACTAAGAAAATCTTTGATTTTCAAATATCTTTCTTTTATTCTTTTTTCTTTTCCATTCTCTGTCGGAGAATACCAGGATTTTTTTCTTAATTCATCAGGCATATATTCCTGCCTGACAAGTCCTTCTTTATAATCATGCGGATATTTGTATGCTTTTGCATATCCCATTTCTTTCATAAGTTTAGTGGGGGCATTGCGTAAATGCAGTGGTACTTTACATTTATTATACTGACGCGCAACTTCTTTAGCCTTATTTGTCATTTTATAAACTGAGTTACTTTTAGGCGCAACAGCCAGATAAACTGCAAGTTCAGTCATAGCATTATCCCCCTCCGGCATTCCCAGAAATTTTACAGTCTCCAGAGTTGACACGGCAAGTGTTAATGCATGGGGGTCTGCCAGTCCTATATCTTCACTGGCAAATCTTATCATTCTTCTTACTATATAAAGAGGTTCTTCTCCGCCCTCAAGCATTCTGAACATCCAGTAAACTGCGGCGTCGGGATTTGAACCTCTTAAACTTTTATGAAAAGCCGAAATTAAATCATAATGATAATCACCTGTTTTATCATAGGAAGTGTTGATTTCCATTTTTAAAATCTCGGCAATATCATTTTCTTTAATTTCATAAATTCCCCGGTTTTGAAATGTTTCCAGACTGTTTAAAAGTTTTCTGGCATCTCCGCCAGAATAATTAATAACTATTTTTTCTGCCTCTTTATCAAGTTGAAATCCAATTTTCAGGCATACTCTGTTTAGAATTTTTTTCATATTCTCTTCTGAAAGTGGTTCAAATTTGAAAACTCTGACCCTTGATAAAAGTGCGTTATTAACAGAAAAAGAGGGATTTTCTGTTGTGGCTCCAATGAGAATTATTGTTCCTTTTTCAACATGAAATAAAAAAGCATCCTGCTGCGCTTTATTAAACCTGTGAATTTCGTCAATAAAAAGAATTGTTGAAATATTATCCTTCTCAAATCTTATTCTGGCCTTTTCAATTATTTTTCTAGCCTCTGGTATTCCGGTCATAACGGCAGATATTTTTTCAAAAGGGAGCGAAAAATGATTTTTTAATAATGCTGCCAGGGTAGTTTTTCCACAGCCAGGAGGTCCCCACATAATCATTGAAACAGGTTTTTGAGATTGAAAAATTAAATTAAGAGGTTTTTTTTCCTGAAAAAGATGTTCCTGACCAACAAAATCTGATATTGTTTCTGGCCTGATAAAATCTGCAAGAGTATTTTTCATTCAATAACTACCATTAACTTATCTTTGTCAACATTCTCCCCTTCGCTTATTAAAATCTGGGTTACAGTGCCTGTTTTAACAGCAGTTATTTCGTTCTCCATCTTCATTGCTTCCAGTATTAAAACAAGGTCTCCTTCGCTAACTTTATCCCCAATCTTTACGGCAATATTAATAACTTTTCCTGGAATAACTGCCTTTATATTTCCGCTTTTTTCCTTTTTATCTTTTTTAATAATAAATCGGTCTCTTCCAGCTTTTAAAATATTCACAGAATATTTCTGACCATTTATTACAACACTTTCAGGCATTCTAGAGGAATTTCTTTTAATTTCAACATCATAAAATGCATTATCTATAAACATACTTTTAATTTCTTTTTCATCATCATGACAAACAAAATGCACCTTGTGTTTTTTACCATTACATTTTATCTCATTTACGCCATCAAGCTGAATATTTTCATCATGTTCTACTTTAAATTTATCTTTTTCGTCTACAAGTATTTTATATTTCATTTTATTACTCCCATTTTTTTATACTTTTTTTTCTTCCTATTAAACTCCAGGGACTGTATTCACGTTTTTCCTTGTTCAGCTTAGGAATGATTTTTCTTTTCTGATCTTCATCATAAAAAGCAAGGGAGGCAACAACTGCCGCTATATATTCCTTTTCTCTAACTTTTTTAAATTTTCTTTCTTTCAACACATGGGTAACAAAATCTGATACGATTTTTCCCTGCCTGAACATTTTTGTATTAACAACATTATAAATAAAAGGAAGTGTTGTAAAAATACCTTTTATTTTTGTCTGACGAAGAACCCATCGAATTTTATTAACCATTTCTTCTCTTCTCGCAGTTTTTACAATAACTTTTGCAATTTGAGAATCATAATAGGAGCTTACTTTTTCCTCATTATAATAATCAAATTCAACCCTTACATCTTTTCCGCCAGGAATAACCAGTTTTTTAATAATTCCGGTGCATGGCTGAAATTTTTTAAAATAATTTTCAGCATTTATTCTGCACTCAAAGGCATTTGCCTGGATTTTATCAAATGATTTTTCTTCTATCGTTATTTTATTATAACATGAAAGATTAATCTGCTCTTTTATAAGATTATACCCTGTAATCATTTCAAGCACGCCATAATTCAGCGGAAGACGAGGATTAAACTCAAGAAAAAATATTTCTTTTTTATAAACTATAAACTCAAAATTACCAATATTTTTAATTTTTAAATTATTTGCCAGTTTTTTAGTATAGTCTTTAATTTTTTTCCTTATTTTTTTATCTATATATTCAGCCGGACATTCAGAAACAATTTTTTGAAAATTTCTTCTTAATGAGGAATCGCTCAGAGGAAGACTAACATTATTTTTTCCATCCCCGGCTACAGAAATCTCAAGAAGATAAGCTTTATCTATATACTCCTCAGCATATATTTCATTATTATCAAAAAGATATTCTGCCTCTCTCCTTGCAAACTCAAGTTTTTTACAGGCTTCATCATAATTCTCACAATATTGAATACCACGGCCTGCAAAACCGCATACTGGTTTTAACAGTACAGGATAATTAAAATTCTTTAAATCTTTTTTTTCCTCTATTTTTTTTCCATTTATAACAGGAATTTTAAGTTCCTCTGCCCTATTTTTTATTTGAAGTTTATCTGTAAAAAATTCCAGACTTTCTATATCTACTCCTATTACATCAATATTATTTCTTTTACATTGATTTAAAAACTCAAAATTCTGAGCTAAAAACCCAAATCCCGGATGAACGGCATCTACTTTTTCTTTTAATGCAACATCAATTATTTTATCTACTCTATTATAATCTTCATTAAACTTTGCTCTTCCAAGATAATATGCTTTATCCGCATATCTTGTATGGATTCCTTCTTTATCAACATCAGAAAAAACAGTAACTGTTTGAATTCCCATTTCGCTACAGGCTTTTATAATATTTACTGCAATATTTCCTCTGTTGGCTATTAATATTTTTTTATACATATTAAGCTCTCCCATTAAAATTTAAAGTGGTATATTTCCATGTTTTTTTGCTGGAAGTTCATCTTTTTTAGCTATTAAAGTATCAAGTGCAGAAATCAAACGCCATCTTGTTTCTGAAGGCTCAATTATATCATCAAGATATCCAAGTGAGGCTGGAAGATACGGATTTGCAAATTTTTCTTTGTACTCACCAATAAGCTCTTCTTTTCTTACTTCGGGATTTTCTGCTTCTGCCATATCTTTTCTGAAAATAATATTTATTGCTCCATTAGGACCCATAACTGCAACTTCTGAAGTAGGCCAGGCAACGTTAAAATCTGCCCCGAGATGTTTTGAGCACATCACAATATAGGCGCCGCCATAGGCTTTTCTAGTAATAACTGTAAGTTTTGGTACACATGCTTCACTGTAAGCATAAAGCATTTTTGCACCATGTTTAATAATACCATTATGCTCCTGATTTCTACCAGGTAAAAATCCGGGTGTATCAACAAAGGTAATGAGTGGAATATTAAATGAATCACAAAAACGTATAAAACGCGCTCCTTTCATACTCGCTTCTACATCTAATGTTCCTGCAAGTACTTGAGGATTATTGGCAATAATTCCAACACTTCTTCCGCCTAATCTTGCAAAACCTATTATAATATTTTCTGAATATTTTTTTTGAACTTCAAAAAAATCTTTACTGTCAACTATCAGCTTAATTAACTCTTTCATGGAATATGGTTTGTTTGGATTTTCTGGAACTATAGAGTTCAGCTTTTTTTCCAGACGGTGCGGATCATCCCCAGAGTCAATAAATGGTGGATTTTCCATATTATTTGAAGGAAGATAGGAAAATAATTTTTTAATTCTTTCCAGACAGTCCTCGTCAGTTGGAGCAGTAAAATGACACACTCCTGATACTTCCATATGAGCACTCGCTCCCCCAAGTTCTTCTTTGGAAATCTCTTCGTTTGTAACAGTTTTTATAACATTTGGGCCCGTTATAAACATATTTGAAGTATCTTCAACCATAAAAATAAAATCCATTATCCCTGGTGAATATACAGCCCCACCAGCACATGGTCCCATAATTGCTGCTATTTGAGGAACAACACCTGAGTATCTTGAATTTCTATAGAATATTTCTCCATAGCCACACAGACTCATAACACCTTCCTGAATTTTTGCACCTCCTGAATCGTTAAGGCCAATTACAGGAGCGCCATTTTTTGCGGCCATATCCATTAATTTACATATTTTTTTTGCATGCATTTCACCTACTGCTCCACCCACAACAGTAAAATCCTGCGCAAAAACATATATTAATCTTCCGCTTATTGTACCATATCCGGTAATAACACCATCACCATATGGTTTTTTGTTTTCTAACCCAAAATCTGTACATCTATGTGTTACAAAAGCATCCAGCTCTACAAAACTTCCTGGATCGACTAATATATTAATTCTTTCTCTTGCGGTTAATTTTCCTGAATTATGCTGTTTCTCAATTCTTTTTTCACCGCCCCCCAATTTTATTTGATCTTTTATTTTTTTTAGCCTTTCAATTCCGGTTGACATGTTTTTCCTCCCGAATTATTTATTATGCATGATAATAGAAATTACTATCTAATCTCCTTAAAATAATCATTTTAGAATTATAGATATTAATAACCTAATTATATTAACATTTTATAAAAAAAAAACAAAATGGAGTATCTATTTTCCTATACAAAAATTAGAAAATACAACATCAAGTATATCTTCATTATAAACTTCACCTATTATCAGACCAAGCTCATCACAAGCTTCCTTTAAATCTTCTACAGTAAAGGTTAATGGTATATCTGTATTATTATAAACTTTTTCAAGAATTAATTTTACTTTTTGAAGCGCCTCAAGATACCTTACATTATCAATAAAGAAATCATATTTTTCATTATCATAAAAGTTATTTACTTTTAATTTATTTTTAAAAATTTTTTCAAATTCTTCAAAATTTTTTCCAGTTTTTAAAGATAATAAAACTTTTTCTGCTCCTTCTAAAATATCTTCCTTTACACAAATACCCTTGTCTATTTTATTATAAACAATTATTTTTTCTTTATTCTCTATTAAACTTGCTATTTTTTTATCATCTTCAGTAAATTTTTCTGAACTATCCAGCATGAAAATTACAATATCGGCTTTCTTTAAATTATCCTTTGTCCGGTAAATTCCCTCATTTTCTATTATATTTTCGGAATTTCTTATTCCGGCAGTATCAATAACTGTTACAGGCAACCCGTTTATTTCAATTTTTTCATCTACAATATCTCTGGTTGTTCCTTCAAATTCTGTAACTATTGCCTTTTCTTTTTTTAAAACCGCATTCAGCAGAGAAGATTTTCCTGTGTTTGGTCTTCCCACTATTACAATTTTAATACCTGCTGTGAGTTTTTCATAAATTGAATATGACTGTATCATTAAATTGAGCTGTTTAAAGATTGTGTTTAATTTATTAGTTAGATATTTGCTGCTTATCTCATCTACATCATCTTCTGGAAAATCAATCCATGCTTCACAGCTTGCTATTATCTCGATAAGAATTTCACGAAGTTTTTTAATACGTTTTGAAAAAATTCCATTCATCATTTTCGATGAATTCTGAGCAATTAATGAATTTTGAGCCTTTATAAACGAATTTACACTTTCTGCCTGAGTTAAATCTACTTTGCCATTTAAAAATGCTCTTTTTGTAAACTCTCCTCTTTCAGCGGCCCTTGCCCCGTTTTTTAAAACAAGTGAATATATTTTTTCAACCGTAATATATCCACCATGACATTGAATTTCTGCCATATTTTCGCCAGTGTAGCTGAATGGTTTTTTAAAAAAAAATACAATTCCTTCATCAACTGTTTTATTATTTTCTTTATCAACTATTTTTCTAATATAAACTTTTTTTGGATTTTTTACTTTTTTGTCTAAAATTTTATGCAGAATTTCAAGTGTTTTAGAACCCGAAATTCTTACTATTCCTATTGTTGAACCAACTGGCGAAGTTGCAGGTGCAGCTATTGTATCCCATAGTTTTTTCATTTTTTCTTTGTTGACAGTATTATTTTTCTATGTGGTTCAGTTCCTTTAGAATAAGTTGCTATATGAGGATCATTTTTAAAGGACATATGTACTGCCTTTCTTTCTCTTGAGCTCATTGGTTTCATCTCAATATCCTTACCTGATATAATAACTTTTTCAGCAAGATTTCCAGCCAGTTTTTCGATTTTTCTAAGCTTATCCATTCTGTAATTTTCTACATCAATATATAAATTAATTTTATTCTGTCTTTCTTCCGTTGTTAAATTATTATTTACATATATTCTCACGAGATATTCAAGGGCATTTAAGGTTCTTCCAAACTTTCCAATCAATCTTCTTTTTACTTCTATCGGAACAATAATATTCAAATTTATTTCTTTACCCTTATCATTTAGCTCTATATCATAATTACTTAAATTCCATTTATTTAGCAGTTCTGTTAAATACTTTTTAGCATAATATACATGGGGTTTTTTTATTTGCGCTTCCACGACTGCATTTTTTGTTCCAAATCCAAATATTCCTTTTGAATCAGTTTCAAGAATAGTAAAATTAATCTGTTCTTCATCAACTATTCCCAGCTTTTTCATTGCCTCTTTTTTTGCATCTTCAATTGTTTTTCCTTCACATGTAAGTTTCATCTATTTATTCCCTCCGTTATGAATATGTTTGTTTACATAAAGTTGTTGAAAATATGACGATACATTTGACACCATCCAGTATAAAAGAACTCCTGAAGGCAGACTCAAAGTTAATACAAGCATTATAACAGGCATCATCATCATCATCTGCCCCTGTTTTGGATCAGATACTTTTGTTATTTTCTGTTGATAGTACATACTCAAAGCTATAAGAACTGGGAGTATGTACATAGGGTCTGGTTGAGAAAGGTCCGGTAACCATAAAAAAGATTCTCCTTTAATTTCAATAGAAGATCTCAGCATTGTAAAAAGAGAAAACAGTATTGGTATTTGTATAAGCATAGGAAGGCATCCTGCAAGAGGATTCATATTATGTTTTTTATACAACTCCATTATCTGAGTATTCATCTTTTGAGGTTCATCTTTATATTTGTCTTTTATTTTTTGAATTTCAGGCTGAATCTTCTGCATACCAGCCATGGATTTAGCCTGTTTTATGTTAAATGGATGTAGAAGCACTCTTAAAATCAGAGTTAATAATAAAATACTGATTCCCCAGCTGCCTGTTATTGTGTTCAAAGCTTTTAAACTTCTTAAAAAGAATTTTGCAAAAGTTGAGAAAAAACCTAAGTCAATTAGTCCTTCAAGTCCATGTTCTTCGAGTTTATCTATAAGTCTTTCTCCAAAGTATCCTTTAAATTCATTTTCCCAGGAACCATTTTCTTCAAGCTGAATTTCTGGAAAATAAAATCTTATCTGTTGCATATTCTGCTCTTCACCGTTTATTTCTTTTGAAAAATTACTTATATCTATATTTGAAAAAGAGCGGTTAAAAACCGAAAGAGCAAAATACTGATTAGTAAAAGTTACCCATCTTGCAGATGGAATATTTTCTACAGCATCATTTCCCTTAAGTTTAAATTTGTCCGGAGAATCTCCTGTTAAATAATAAATTGACCTCTGACCATAAGCATCTGGGCTTTCTAAAAGACCTGGTTTTAATCTTAAAAAATATCTGCCTAAATCCAAGTTCTGTACTTTTGATTTAATATTAAGATTTATTGAAAAACCATTATCATCAATAAATTCTATTAAAATATCAGCTATAAAATTGTCTGTTTCCGCCTTATATTTTATACTTTCTTCTGAAATAACCTCGCTTTTATATTCAAGATTATTTAATTCTGTGTTTTCTGAGAGCTCCTTAGAACCAATTACAAAAAAATCCAGATTTTCTGCAACTTTTTCCCTCATACCAGATGATATTGTTATAAAACCTTCAGAAATCATAGGTTTGTTTAAATTAAAGTTAAACTCACAATTATCTGTGTGGATAAGAAACTCGCCCATTGTAAGAATATTACAAATCAATATTACAAATAGAAAAATTATTTTTTTATAATACAGGATCATATCCCCCTTTAAAAAATTTATTGCATCTGATTATTCTAAAAATAGCTTTTACTGAACCTTTTAAAAATCCATACTTTCTGAAAGCCTCAATTGAATAAGAGGAACATGAAGGATAAAATCGACATTGATTACCTAAATATGGACTGATAATTTTTTTATATAAATTTATTAAAACTATACAAATTTTTGCAACAAGAGTGTTCATAGTAATTCATTTAATTTATTTTTAAGGATTTTATATTTTAACTCTTTTTCCTTTCTGGCTTTTATTATAATAAGATAAAATCCCTTCTTTTTATTAAAATCCTTTCTTATTATCTCCCTGATAATTCTTTTAATTTTATTTCTTTTTACTGCTTTTTTATAAAATTTTTTTTTTACAGAAATAACAACTTTAAGCTCATCATGATTGTTTTTTCTGACTGTAAAAAAGTTATTAGAACAGAACCTTGCTTTTTTTAGCAGTTTACTTACTTCTTTTCTTGTGATTTTAAAAAAATTTTCCAAAATCTATGCACTCAAAGTATTTCTGCCTCTGGCTCTTCTTCTTTTTAATACAGCTCTTCCGCTTTTTGAAGACATTCTTTTTCTGAAACCATGATCTTTTTTTCTTTTTCTATTATTTGGTTGAAATGTCCTTTTCATATTTTAACTCCTTTTAACTCTATAAAAATCAGAACTTTACTCTGATAAAGTTTTTTCATGTTCTAAATTTTTACCAGAAACCACGTATGCTTGTCAAGTTTTATTCCCGGATAAATTTTTTTTTAAAAAAAGCTTTTGATTTTATGAAAATAAAACGTTAAACGTGTAGTAGTAATAATAAAGCTGTTTATTCTGTGAATAAATAAAAAAAAGTTATATCTGTAGACGTTTTATTAAAAATTTTAATTGTGGATAATTCAGGGGATAGAAAAAATTTGAAATTTATAACTTTAAAGTATACAATTTTATCCACAAGCTTTAAATTCAATATTTATGTAAAAAACGTTTATACTTACTATTTTTGCCTTTGTGGATAGCAAAATCGCTATAAAACGCCAATTAGACGTAAAAATCGCTGAAAAAAGCTATCCACAGTTGTGGATATTATTGTGGATAAAATAAAAAAAGGAAGGTTTTTTTATGGCTGGAAAGAAACAGTGGAGTATGTTTGAACAACAAATAAAAGCAGAAATTGAGAGGGTACCACATACTGTTCTTTTCAAGCAGTTGATATTAGGGGAAACAAATGACAATCAACTGACTATTTATGTTAGAGATAACTTTACTAAAAATAATATTGAAAATAAGTTACTTAGAAAAGTTTTAAAGTTATTAAAAAAATATAATGAGTATAGAGATATAGAAAGTTTAAATGTGATTATTGACAATGATAAGTTTATTAACGAAGATACTAAAATTGCAAAAGTTGAGCCCAAAGAAGAAAAAAATAATCAATCCATCTCTTCTTATGAAGAATCTTATCAGCAGGAGAAAAGGAAATTAAACGAAAAATATACTTTTGATGCTTTTGTTGTTGGTTCAAGTAATGAGTTGGCACATGCATACAGTTATTCTGTTGCCAGAGAACCGGGAACTAAAAATAACCCGCTCTTTATATATGGTGGCTCTGGATTGGGAAAAACTCATTTAATGCAAGCAATTGGACATTTTATACTTGATAAAGATAAATCAAAAAAAGTATCTTATGTTTCAACTGAAAAATTTACAAATGATTTTATTGAATCTTTAAAAACACATAGAATTAATCAGTTTAGAGACAAGTATAGAAAAGTTGATGTACTTCTTATTGATGATATACAGTTTTTAACGGGAAAAGAAGAAACTCAGAAAGAGTTTTTTCATACTTTTAATGTTTTATATGAAGAAAAAAAACAGATTGTTTTAACTTCTGATAAACCACCTTCTAAACTTGATAAACTCGAAGAACGACTTGTATCACGTTTTAAAGCTGGATTGATTGGAGATATACAGAAGCCAAACCTTGAATTAAGGACGGCAATATTACAGATGGAAGCTAAAAAACTGAACGTGGATATAAGTTATGAACTTATTGAATTTATTGCTTCCAAGGTAGTTTCAAATATAAGAGATCTTGAGGGGGCTTTTAATACAGTAATAAGTTTTAAATCAATCACTGGAAGAGACCTGAATGAAGATTCCATAAGTTCTATAATTAAAGATTTCGTTTCTGAAAAGGTTAAAAAAGTCAGTATAGATGAAATTCAGAAGGCTGTGGCGGAATATTATAATATTGAGCTTGAAGATATGATGAGCTCAAAAAGAGATAAAAAGTTTGTAATTCCCAGACAGATGGCTATGTATATTTCAAGGGATTTAACCGGTAAGTCATTACCATATATTGGAAAAGAGTTTGGAAAAAAAGATCATACAACAGTTATTCATGCCTGTAAGAAAATTGAAAAACTTATAAATGAAAAAAATGAGTATAAAAGTGATTTTCAAAAGATTAGAAGAACTGTACTTGAGAGCTGATAGAAAAAAATATGAATATTAAAAATTTAAAAATAAAAGGGTTTAGAAATATTTCAAATGCCCGGATTGATTTAGAAAATAATTTTAATATTTTTCTTGGCAGAAATGGACAGGGAAAAACGAATTTGCTTGAATCAGTTTATTTTTCAGGTTTAATAAAGTCATTTAAAACAAAAAATTTAAACAATATTTTAACTTTAGGTAAAGAGGAAAAAAAAATTAATATATCCTCGTTATACCTATATAATAATGGTGACAGAAAAATAGATATAGAAGTAGAAAAAAAATCAAAAAAAATTTTTATTGATAATGTTCCTTCAGATTTTGATGATTTACTTGCAATGAATAAATTTGTTACTTTTACCCCGGATGATTTAAAAATTATAAAAAAAGAACCGGCGAATCGTAGAAAATTCATAAATGAAATTTCTAGTCAAATATTTCCATCATACTATAAGGAACTGCTGAGATACTGTAAAATACTGGGGAATAGAAATATTCTTCTTAAAAACAAACAGAATTACAGAGTATGGGATGATATTTTTATCGAGAGTGCAAACTTTCTGCTTCAAAAAAGAAAAAAGACTCTGGAAAATATTTCAAACAGGCTGGAAAAAATATATAATCAAATATCTGGAACCACCAACAGGATAGAAATAAAATATACAGGGGAATTCAGTTTAAACGAAGAAATGCTTCGCTGTGTTCAGTTAAAAGATGAAAGAAGAGGGTTTACATCTATAGGACCTCATAGAAATGATTTAAAAATTTATATTGATGGAAAAAACTCTCGTAACACTGCGTCGCAAGGTCAGATAAGAACACTTATAATAAGTTTAAAAATAGCTCAGGCTCAAATTATTGAAAATATTATAAATGAGAAACCAATTCTAATTCTTGATGATGTTTTTTCTGAGCTGGATTTAAATCATCAGAAGGGATTGCTTGAGTTTACGTCAGAAGGGTTTCAGGTTTTTATTTCCGCCAATAATATTGATAAAAATATTCTTGATAGTATGGAAAATAAAAAAGTTTATTATATTAACGGGGGAGAGGTTGAGGAAAAATTACAAAGCGAAAAAATTTACAGGCTCGGATGAAGTTATTAAGCCGGATGAGGTGATTGAAAAACAAGCTTTTTCCCATCTTTTTAAAAATTATGGTAAGTTCAGAGGAAGAACTTTTTTTAGAATATTAAAACATTGGGATAAACTTGTTGGAAAAGAACTCAGAAATATTTTAAAAATTAATAGACTTCAAAATGATATTTTATATATTTCTGTTACCGATTCAGCCTGGATGCAGAATATATCGTTTGTAAAAAATACACTTGAAAGAAAAATTAATGAATTTGATTCAAATATAAAAAAAATCAAGTTCGAGGTAGAAAAGAAAAAAAGTATAAAAAGAAAAAGCGAATGGAAAATAAATCTAGACCGGGTAAAAATCGATGAAAAAGAAAGGAAGAAAGCCCTGAAGATCGTTCAGAAGCTGAAGGACGAGGAGTTGAAACAAAAATTTCTTAAACTTTTTATAAAAAAAAAGAAATTTGAAAAATATTTTACTGAACATGGATATAAAATTTGCAAAAATTGTAAATCTGTTTATAATGATAAAAAATGTGCTTGGTGTGGTAAAAATTAGATGTATGTAAATATCAGTTGGGAAGAATATATCAGATTGGATAAAATAATAGGTGTTTTTAAAAAAGAAATACCTCATATCAAAAATGAAAAAACTCTTAAAAGAGTCAGATATGATAAAAAAATTAAAACTATTGTCCTGACAGATAAAGGAGTTTATAAAATACCAATTCGTGCTGAAACTATAGCCTATAGAGTAAACAGAAAAGCTGGAGGAATTAATGGAAGACAATAAAACAACAAACAGTTATACTTCACATCAGATTGAGGTGTTAGAAGGACTGGAGCCTGTTAAAAAGCGTCCGGGTATGTATATTGGTTCAACCGGAACAACAGGATTGCATCATCTTGTATATGAGGTAGTAGATAATGCGGTTGATGAGGCGCTCGCAGGATTTTGCGACAAAATCGATATTAAACTTCATTTAGACGGGGCCGTTTCTATTCAGGATAATGGTCGAGGAATACCAATTGATACACATGATAAAACAGGTAAATCTGCTCTTGAAGTTGTGATGACAGTACTGCATGCCGGTGGAAAATTTAACAATTCTTCATATAAAATATCAGGGGGATTACACGGTGTTGGTGTTTCGGTTGTGAATGCTCTTTCAAAAAAACTCGAGGTAATTATTAAAAGAGATGGATATAAATATCATCAGGTTTACGTTGAAGGAGTTCCTGAAAATAATATTGAAACTATTGGAGAAACTAAAGAAACTGGAACATATATTAAGTTTTATCCAAATGAAGATATTTTTGAAACAATAAAATTCTCATATGATACTTTATCTAAAAGAATGAGAGAAATGGCTTTTTTAAACAAGGGAATTACGCTTACCATTGAGGAAGAAGCTACTGAGAAAAAACATGAGTTTAAATATGATGGTGGAATAAAATCTTTTATAGAATATTTAAATAAAGGAAAAACAACTTTTCATAACGTATTTTATTTTGAAAAAGAAGAAAATGATGTTGTAGTTGAAGTTGCACTTCAATACACTGACAAATATGTTGAAACTATTTATACTTTTGTAAATAATATAAATACTGTGGACGGTGGTTCTCATCTTACAGGATTTAAAAGAGCGTTAACCCGCAGCATTAATGATAGAACGAAAAAATTAGGGGATAAATATAAGAACTTGTCTCTTTCCGGTGATGATGTAAGAGAAGGAATAACCGCTGTAATCAGTGTAAAAGTTCCAGATCCTGAATTTGAGGGACAGACAAAAACTAAACTTGGAAATCCTGAAGTGGATGGAATTGTTTCCAGTCTGTTTTTTGCAAACTTTAATGAGTTTTTAGAAGAAAACCCTAAAATTTCCAAACATATTGTAGAAAAGTGTGTCTCATCTCTGAACGCAAGGGAAGCGGCTCGCAGAGCCAGAGAACTTACTAGAAGAAAAAATGTTTTAGAAAGCTCAACCCTGCCTGGAAAATTATCAGACTGTGCGGAAAAAAATCCGGCTTTGTCTGAGTTATATCTGGTTGAGGGGGATTCAGCAGGTGGTTCTGCTAAACAGGGTAGAAATAGAAACTTTCAGGCAATTCTGCCTTTGAGAGGAAAAATTATTAATGTTGAAAAGGCCAGACTTGATAAGATTTTAGCCAATGAAGAAATTAAAACAATGATAACTGCAATTGGTGCAAATATTGGTGAAGAATTTAATCCTGAAAAGCTTAGATATCATAAGATTATAATTATGACAGACGCCGATGTTGACGGCGAGCACATTAGAACATTACTTTTAACTTTCTTTTTCAGATATATGAAACCTCTTATTGAAAATGGGTATGTTTTTGTGGCAAGACCACCTTTATATAAAATAAAGGCTGGAAAAACTGAAAAATATGCCTATTCTGATGACGAAATGAGGAAGGTAACTGCTGAAATGGGTAATAAATACTCTATACAGAGGTATAAAGGGTTAGGAGAAATGAACCCTGATCAACTGTGGGAAACAACAATGTGTCCTGATAATAGAATTTTTTCCAGAGTTACTTTAGTAGATGCCTATGAGGCAGAAGAAGTTTTTTCTACGCTTATGGGCGAGGAAGTTGAACCAAGAAGAGAATTTATTCAGACACATGCCGACCAGGTAAAAAATCTTGATGTTTAATGGAGTGAAAGATGGAAGATAACAGAGACAGAACGGAAGATCTTTATATCGAAGATATAATGCGCGATTCTTATATCAACTATGCGATGAGCGTTATTGTATCAAGAGCATTGCCAGACGTCAGGGACGGGTTGAAACCTGTTCATAGACGAATTCTTTATGCTATGAACGAGCTGGGGGTAACGTCAAATAAAGCTTATAAAAAATCTGCAAGGATTGTTGGTGATGTTTTAGGTAAATATCATCCGCATGGCGATACTTCAGTATATGATGCAATGGTGAGAATGGCTCAGGATTTTTCTTCCAGATACTGTTTAGTAGATGGACATGGTAACTTTGGAAGTGTTGATGGAGATTCTGCAGCAGCCATGAGATATACAGAAGTCAGAATGGGAAAAATAGCAAGTTATACACTTGATGATATTGATAAAGAAACAATTGACTGGAGTTTAAACTTTGATGAAACCTTAAAAGAACCTTCAGTACTGCCTTCAAAAATTCCCGGGCTGTTGATGAACGGAGCCTCGGGAATAGCGGTTGGAATGGCAACTAATATACCCCCTCACAATCTTTCTGAACTTGTTGATGGAATAAAGGCTTTGATTGATAATCCGCTAATTGAAGCTTCAGAACTTATTGAATATGTAAAAGGACCTGATTTCCCAACTGGCGGTATAATATTAGGAAGAGAAGGTATAAAGCAAGCTTATAATACAGGAAGAGGAAAGGTTAAAGTAAGGGCAAGAGCTGAAATAGAAGATAAAAAAGGAAAAGAAAGAATAATAGTACATGAACTTCCCTATATGGTTAATAAAGCTAATCTAATTCAGAAAATAGCAAATCATGTAAAAGAGAAGAAAATTGAAGGAATAAGTGATATAAGAGATGAATCAGACCGAGATGGAATGAGAATTGTTATTGAAATAAGAAAGGACAGTAACGCCAACGTTGTTTTAAATAATCTTTACAAGCATACAGATATGCAGAATACGTTTGGAATAATCATACTGGCACTTGTAAATAATGAGCCTAAACAACTTAATCTGAAACAGACTCTGGAACATTTTCTTGAGCATAGAAAAACTGTTATTATCAGAAGAACAAATTATGATTTAAAGAAGGCCGAGCAGAAAGCACATCTACTGGAAGGTTTAATAATAGCTCTTGATAATATAGATGAAATTATTACACTTATTAGAGCTTCTAAAGATACAGAAACAGCTAAAAATGAACTTATGGAAAAATTCAAGCTCAGCGAAGTTCAGGCAAAAGCAATTCTGGATATGAAACTTCAGAAACTTACAGGTCTTGAAAGAGAAAAAATCCTTGATGATTATAAGAAAACTAAAGAATTAATCGAGGAACTAAAGTCAATACTTGCCTCAACTCAAAAAATTCTTAATATAATAAAAGAAGAGCTGGATGAAATTAAAAATAAATTTGGCGATGAAAGAAAAACAAAAATTGGAAGAAGTATTGATGCTTTAGATGATATTGATTTAATAGCAAATGAACAGACTGTTATTACAACAACTAAAGCAGGATATATAAAAAGTATTCCAATAGATACATATAAAGCTCAAAAACGCGGGGGAAAGGGAATAACTGGCGGAAAATTAAAAGATGATGATTTTGCAAGAAATTTAATAGTAGCCGAAACACATGATTATCTGATGTTCTTCTCTTCAAACGGGAAAGTATATTTGAAGAGAGCATTTGAAATTCCTTTTTCTTCTAGACAGGCAAAAGGAAAGGCTATTGTAAATTTCCTTCAAATAGACAAAACAGAAGAAATTAAGTCGCTTATTCCTGTAAGGGAATTTTCTCCGGAAACTTTTGTTTGTATGATAACCAGAAAGGGAGTAATAAAGAAAACAAGTCTGGATAATTATGCAAATATAAGGAGAGGTGGAATAATTGCGATTAACCTTGATGAAGGAGATGAAATAAAAGAAGTTTTCTTAACCGACGGTAATCAGGAAATAATTATGGGGTCTAAGTTTGGAAAAGCTATCAGATTTAAAGAAAGTGATGTAAGATCAATTGGAAGAACTGCCCGTGGTGTAAAGGGAATGAATTTGAAAAAAGGTGATGAAATAATTGGTGCCTGTGCCTCAAGTGATCCTGAAAACACTATTTTAACAATTACCAGATATGGTTTTGGAAAAAGAACAAAAATATCTTCATACCGGTTAACCAAAAGAGCAAGTCAGGGTGTTATAAATATTAGACTTACCCCAAAAACAGGGGAGGTTATCAGTATTATGAGAGTGGTAGATGAAGATGAGCTGCTGTTAATTTCACGCAAGGGAATGATTATAAGAACAAAAGTAAAGGATATACGTGCGATGAGTCGTGCTACACAGGGAAATATTATTATGAAGTTAAATAATGATGATACTGTGGTTGCCGGGGAAATAATTAATCCAGAAGAAGAAGTAGAAACTTCTAATCAGTCCAGTGATTAGAATGAAAAATATAAAAGGGCAATCTTTATGATTGCCCTTTTTTTGTCGAAAAATTAATTATGAAAAAAATTGTTTATCTTGATTCTGAAGAAAGAAAAAAACGTTTAAATAAAATAGTTTTAAAAGTTTCAAATAAAATGATTATTATTGTATTTTTTTTTATTGCATTTACTATTTTTACGGCTTTCAGAGTAAATCATGCTAGAATATCTAATCTTCGAGTTGTAGCCCATGAAAAACAGCTTCAGGTAAACAAACTTCAGAAAAAAATGGATAAGCTGGAAGATAAAATAGAAGCCTTAAATACACTTGACGGAATTGAAAAAGAGGCTAGATTAAAATTAAATTATGTAAAAGAAGGTGAAACAGTATTTCGACCGGTAAATACCAAAAAGTGATGAAACGCCAGAATAAATCTAAACAGTATGATGTAATAGTTATTGGTGCGGGTCATGCGGGTTGCGAAGCGGCTCTTTCCTGTGCGAAAATCGGGGTAAAAACTCTTCTTATAACTCTTAATATGGATGCAGTGGCTCTTATGCCATGTAATCCGTCAATTGGAGGTCCGGGTAAAAGTCATCTTGTATATGAAATTGATGCTCTTGGTGGAGAAATCGGACGTAATATTCAAAAAACTCATATTCATATTAAAACACTGAATACGTCAAAAGGTCCTGCCGTACAGGCAGTTAGAGCTCAAGCAGATAAAAAAAAATACTCGCTTGAGATGAAATACACCTTGATTAATACTGCCGGATTGGATTTTATTCAGGCGGAGGTAGTTGATATTCTGGTCAAAAATAATAGAGTTACCGGTATAAAAACGGCGACAGATATTATTTATGAAAGCGAAAATATAATTCTTACTTCTGGAACATATTTAAAAAGCGAGATAGTAATCGGTACCAAGAAATACGGGGGAGGACCTCATAATCAAATGCCCTCAAATTTATTGTCAGAAAATCTTAAAAAAAAGGGAATTAAACTATGCCGTTTTCAAACAGCCACCCCTCCACGAATAAAAAAAAATACTGTTGATTTTTCAAAACTTAAAAAAATTGAAAATGATTTAGACAATAGTTCTCTTTCTTTTTTTGAAGATAAAAATAGTTTAGAAAAATTTCCAACATATCTAGCATATACCAATGAAAATACAATAAAAACCTTAAAAAAGGGACTTGAATACTCTCCTTTAATTTTAAAAAATATTACAGAAAAGGGGCCAAGATACTGCCCATCTTTTGATAGAAAAATAATGAGTTTTCCAGAAAAAAAGATGCATCAGATTTTTGTGGAGCCTGAGGGAGAAAATACACAGGAAATGTATCTTCAGGGATTAACTTCGGCAACTCCGGAAAATATTCAACAGGAAGTTCTGCAAACAATACAGGGGTTTGAAAATATTGAAATAATGCGTCCTGCATATGGTATTGAGTATGATATGATAAATTCTTTTCAGCTTAAAAAAACGCTTGAAACAAAAAAAATTGGCGGATTATTCACTGCAGGACAGATAAATGGAACATCTGGTTATGAAGAAGCTGCTGCGCAGGGAATTGTTGCAGGAATAAACGCGGCAAGAAAAGTTAAGAAATTATCTGCATATATTCCAGATAGAACAAGCTCTTATATAGGCGTGTTAATTGATGACCTTATTTCAAAAGAACATTATGAGCCTTATAGAATGTTTACGTCAAATGCTGAATACCGCCTTCTTTTAAGACAGGATAACGCGGTGCTGAGACTTTCGCCTCTAGCATATAAACTTGGACTTTTATCAGAAAATGATTTTTTAAAAGTAAGACAGTATAGAATGAAACTTCATAAAACCCGGAAAAAATTAAAAAATACAAATATTGAAAAAAATAAAAAAAATGATGAAATACTTAAAAAGGCAGGATGTAAAATAAAAAATACGCTTAAAGTATGGGAACTTTTGAAAAGGCCTGAAATAAATATAGAAGTAATTGAAAAAATTACTGGTTCATTATGTTCAGATAATAAAATACAAAAAATTCTTGAAACTGAAACAAAGTATGAAGGTTATATAAAAAAACAGTATAGAGAGGCAAAAAGAGTTAAAAAAATGGAAAAAATAAAAATCCCAAAAGAGTTGAATTTTGAACATATTAAACATATTTCAACTGAGGCAAGGGAAAATCTTAAAAAATTTAATCCTGAAACTTTTGGGGATATAAAAAATATTCCTGGAATATCCAGCAATGATTTAAATATGATATATATATTTATAAAAAATAAAAAAAATCAGAAACGAGTTCATAATACAGGGAAAAATCATGAATAAATACGATTTAATTGTTATTGGAGGAGGACATGCAGGCTGTGAGGCTGCATGGGCTGCTGCAAAAAAAAATATTAAAACACTTCTTATTACGCCTAATCTTGATACAATAGGAGAAACTCCCTGTAATCCATCAATTGGTGGGCCCGGAAAAAGTCAAATAGTTAGAGAACTGGATGTTTTTGGTGGATTAATGCCTGAAATTACTGATAAAACTACAATTCATATAAGAACACTCAATACTGCCGGAGGAACTGCAGTTCATTCTCTCAGAGCCCAGATAGACAGAGAAGATTATAGAATATTAATGAAAAATAAACTGGAAAATAATCAAAATATCTATTTAAAGCAGGATATGGTAACAGAAATAATTACCCAAAAGGACAGATTTATAAAAGTTAAAACAAGAAATAACACTTTTTTTTCTGCAGACAGGCTTATTTTAGCAACTGGAACTTTTCTTGGAGGAAAAGTACATATTGGAGATATTAATTATAAGGCTGGAAGATATGGCGAATCGGCCAGTATTAAACTTGCAGATAATCTTAAAAATCTGGGGTTTAAACTTTCTCTTTTTAAAACCGGAACTACACCACGAATTAAGGGCAAAACAATTGATTTTAAACAAACCACCATACAACCTTCAGAAAACCCAGGTACCTGGTTTTCCTATAAAAATCATCAAAACAGAAGAGCTTTGATACCTTGTTTTATAACAAGAACAAATATAAAAGTACATGAAATTATAAGCAGGAATATTCATCGTTCACCACTTTATCAGGGTATTATTAGAGGGACAGGACCGAGATACTGCCCCTCTATTGAAGATAAAATCACAAGATTTAAAGAAAAAGACAGTCATAAAATTTTTCTAGAAAGCGAGGGTTTTCACACAGATGAATATTATATGCAGGGTTTTTCAACTTCTCTTCCCGAAGATGTACAGCTGCAAATGTTAAAATATATACCGGGACTTGAAAATGCCCATATGTACAAACCAGGATATGCTGTTGAGTATTATGCAATCGATTCAACTTCTTTAAAAAAGACACTTGAATCAAAAAGAATTAAAGGAATATTTTTTGCAGGACAGATTAACGGAACCTCAGGATATGAAGAGGCTGCCGCCCAGGGTTTAGTCGCAGGTATTAATGCAGCTTTAAGTATAAAAGGGGAGAAACCTCTGGAAATTTTTCGAAACTATTCCTATATAGGAACCTTGATTGATGACCTTGTTTTAAAAGGAACAAATGAACCCTATAGAATGTTTACCTCAAGAATGGATAGTAGAATGGCTGTCAGGCAGGATAATGCAAATATAAGACTTTTTGAACTTTCATACAAAGCTGGAATGATTAATAAAAAAAAATATGATTTTTTAAAAAGAAAAAAAGAAAATATAAACGAGGTAATTTCTGTTTCTAAAAAATTAAAAAAAGAGGGGAAAAACTTAAAAGAAATATTAAAAACACCAGATGAAAAATTAAAAAAATATGAATTTGAACCAAATGACTGGGTTATAATAGAAAGTGAAATACTTTATGAGGGATATATAAAGAAAGCCCAGAAATACTTACAGATGAATAAAGACTGGGCAGAATTTAAAATACCCGAAGACCTTAATTATGACAGGCTTATAAATATTTCAATTGAGGGAAGACAGAAATTAAAAAAATATAAACCAGCAACAATTAGAGATGCTTCTGTTATACCTGGTGTAAATGCTTCTGATATTACCTCAATAATTTTTTATATAAGGAAACATTATGGAAAAAAAACTTGATAACTATCTTTTAAAGTTTGGGTTAAATATTGAAAAAAATCAGAAAAAAGAGATTTTAAAATATTTTAATTTTTTAATTGAAAACAATAAAACCAGAAATCTGGCCTCAATTAAAGATAAAGAAACATTTTTTATAAAAAATGTTTTTGATTGTATATTAATAAAAAAGCTTATTGATAATATGAGTGGAGATTTAATAGATATAGGAAGCGGTAATGGGTTACCCGGTTTTATATATAAAATAATTTTTCCTCAGTTAAATGTAACACTGCTTGATGCTGAGCTGAAAAAGATAAAATTTTTAAAAGAGCTTCAAAATTATATGGAAATTGATGTTAATATAATTTATAACAGGGCAGAAAAGGTTTTAAACAAACATTACAAGTATAATTATGTAACAGCAAAAGCACTTGTTTCTGACCCCTTAAAATGGATTAAGTGGACAACCTCTTTTTTAAAAAGAGGTGGAATATCAATAAATTATAAAACTCCAAAATTTAAAAAAGAGCTTAAATATAAAAAAGTTTCTTCATATATGAAAAAGAATATGTTAAATTATAAGCAAGAGTTTGATTATGATTTGTATAATTCATACAGGTCAATTATTCTTCTTGAAAAAAATAAACAGGAATAAAAAATTAGATGAAAATAATTGGATATATTATAGATACAATTAAAAATAAAATTAATAAACGCTCAGAAAAACTTCCAGACGTTGACAAAATTCTGCCTCCTAAAATCCTGAAAAAAAAAGAACCCGAACTTTCCAAAGCAGAAAAAAAATATACAATGGCCGAGCTTGCCTTAAAATCTAATGATTACAGGGCCGCAGTTTTTCATTCAAGAGAAGCAGCCACTTTTAATCCTAAAATGTCAGGACCCTTTTTAATTATGGGAACAAGTTATATGCGTCAGCACCTTTATATAGAAGCTCTAAGAATTTTAAACCGTGGAGTGGAGTTTACAGGTTCTTTTGAAATTCATGAAAAAATCGAAGAAGTTTATGAGGCGCAGGGAAAAAGAAAAAAAATAGTAAAAATGTGGAATGATTTTATTCAATCTTCACGTAAAAAAGATGTTGGGTATAAAGCGCTGGCACGCTTTTATGAGTATAAAGAAAAAAAACTTGATAAAGCTATAGAATATTATGAAAAAGTTGTTCAAATTAACGACGTTAATATTGATGTATATGAAAAACTTGGAAATCTATACCTGCTTTTAAAAGAATATACAAAGGCGGCAAATGCTTTTAATAAGCTGCTTTTTTCTAAACATGCCAAGGAATATTTTAGAAACAGCTCAAATAAAGCGAGAATTCTGACGAAAGTTGGGGAAATATTTTATCTTAACAATGATTTTCCATTTGCGTTTAAATATTTTGATATGTCACTTCAGGCAGTTCCAGGTGGAAAACATCCTTATATGAGGCTCGGTGATATAGCTTATTATGTAAGGGATATGAAAAATACAATTAGATATTACAAGTTGTCTTATCAGGCCGATGAAACTGATATAGAGATGATTGTAAAACTTGCTGTTATATATTATTTAAATCAGAAGTTCGAGGAGGCGCTTCATTTAATTAAAAAAGTACAGAGATATAACCCTCTTTTATCCAATGTTAAGGAGATTGTTGAGGCAATTGAAAATAAAGAGGAAGTCAAAGATGAAAACCTTTATGGAATTGTGGAAGAAAATACAGATTTATTGCTTGATCATAAATATAACAGGGAGTTTGAATTTCCTGCAAGCAAAGAAGAACTTGATAAAATGAGACAAAAGTTAAATTCAGTTGATGCAAAAATGGATTTCGACGAAGAAGAGGATAAAAAAAATATGGCATTAACAAGCGATAGTAGTGATAATTCTATTAAAAAAGAACAAAAAGAAAAAGAAAAGTACCCAGATATTGAAGTTAAAAAGGATAAAAAAGAACAAAAAGAAAAAGAAAAGTACCCAGATATTGAAGTTAAAAAGGATAAAAAAGAACAAAAAGAAAAAGAAAAGTACCCAGATATTGAAGTTAAAAAGGAAAAAAAAGAAGAAGTGTCAGAAAAACCCCAAAGGGAAAGCAGTGAACAAAAAAGTGAGGATATTTTAAAGGAAGAGGGAGGACAAAAAATGGAAAAAGAA
>JBNJGP010000017.1:0-12729 GCA_051747805.1 Candidatus Muiribacteriota bacterium | reverse complement strand
AAAAAAGAAGAAGTGTCAGAAAAACCCCAAAGGGAAAGCAGTGAACAAAAAAGTGAGGATATTTTAAAGGAAGAGGGAGGACAAAAAATGGAAAAAGAAAAAGAAGTTGAAAAGCAACAGTTAAGTATAGAAGATATTGAAACTTTTTTAAAAATTATTCAAAATTATGTTTCAGAAAGTCAGGATATAGGCAGACGGGCAATGCAACTTAAAGCTTCCATTAAAGAAGGGAAAATACCAGAAGATAATATAAAGCAAAATATGATAAAAATGGCTGTTACAAGTATTGATGAAAGTATTAAAAATAATAATGAAAGAACTGAAGAACTTGCAAAATATTTAAATAAAATAACCTAAAACCCTATACCGTGCCCGGGATCACCAAGTTTGTCAAGAATTGTTGGAATTGTTTTGGAAAAATAAATTGCCATAAAAACAAATACAATAAAGAAAATTGTAAGCATCTCGACAATTTTACGGTTATTTGGAATACTTGAAAGCATTGGAAGCACTGTTTCGCCCATTTGTTCGCCGGAATGTTCAATAAGTCCCTTAACATTTTTTTGTTGAAAATAATAAAATAGTGCAAAAGCTATCCACGTTAAGGCCATAACTATAAAAGCGTAAATAGCAAGCTCTATTATAAAAAACAAAAACACAATAAAAATTGCGGTTGATGCTACGGCAAAAAACAGGCTAACCATACCGGCAATAAAAAATTTTTTTACAACTTGAAATTTTTCACGAAATTCTTCTTCTTCTTTTTCCTGTTGTAATATAAGTTCTTTTCTAAGTTTAGAAAAAGATTTAAAAGCATTTTCAACATCATCTAAAGAAGTTTTACGGATTAAATTTCCCCATTCAATTTGCAGTGTACCGTTTTTATAAGACCATATTTTATGAGATTTATTATGTTTTGATATTGCAATTTGTTCGGTTTTTACTGTCCGAGTTACATCTTTTATCTTTTCAAGGGATGTTTCAAGGCAGTTTATAAAATCAATCATATCTCTGTCATATAAATATTCAGAGGAGTTAGTTCCAGTTCCCCATATTATCTTGAATTTTTCTTTTGATATTTTTTCAATATTAAATTCATCTTGCATATTAAAATAGTATATGATAAATTTTTAAAAGTAAAGGGTTTTGAAGAGCAATTAACAATTATCACGAAAAACCTAAGGTTGAATTTTTGCGGAGAGCTGATGAGAACCTGTGCTATTGTGAAAAATATACAGGGTGATAAATTATTTCTTGAACATATTAGAAACAGTGCATGTGCTGAATGTCATTCTGCCGATGTATGTTTAGAAAATACTTCCAGAAAAGAGATTGTCGAAGTACCTCTTAATGCGTCTGAAGATAAACTTCAGGTTGATGACAAAGTCAAGCTCACTGTTAATCTGGGAACTTCTCCATATATAGTATTGTTTGTAATTTATTGTGTGCCTGTTTTGTTTTTTTCGCTTGGAATATTTCTAATGTATTTTTTAAATTTTAGTGAGCTAATACAGTTTTTTACCGGGTTAGCAGCCTTGTTTGTAGGATTGTTCATAACAGTTTTTTTTGATAAATGGGCAAAAAAAAATAACCTTGTTAAGTATAAGGTGGAACTTGATGAAAAGAATAATTAAAATAGCAGATAAAGCAGGTTTTTGTTTCGGGGTTGAAAGGGCAGAAAAAATTGCTTTTGATACTTTGAATAAATTTAAAAAAAATATATATACACTTGGTCCCTTAATACATAATCCGCTTGTGGTAAAAGCACTTGAAGAAAAGGGTATATATGAAGTTTCAGAAGATATTATTAAAAATACTGAAAAAGGCTCAACACTTATTATAAGAAGTCATGGTATTGAAAAGGATTTAAAAGAAAAACTTACAGATAAAGGGTATAATGTTGTTGATGCAACTTGTCCATTTGTGAAAAAGGCCAAAGAAGTAGGGCAGGATTATTATGATAGAGGATATAAAGTAATTATTCTTGGGGATAAAAATCATCCAGAGGTCAAAGGAATACATTCTTATACTGATTATAAAGGTATAATTATTAAGAATGAAATTCATTTAAAAGAAATTCTTCCCGATATAAATGGCAAAATAGGAATTATTGCACAGACAACTCAGAATAAAGAAACTTTTGAAAAATGTGTAAATTTATTAAAAAAAGATAACCGGGAATTTACATATTATTATACAATATGCTCTGCTACACAGTTAAGACAGGAGTCGGCAATCTCACTTGCAGGAGAGAGTGACTGTATGATAGTAGTAGGTGGTTACAATAGTGCAAACACAAAAAGATTAGTTGAAATATGTAAACAAATCTGTAAAAATGTTATATGGATTGAAAAGGCAGAGGAGTTAAACTTTAATACTTTAAAAAAATATAAAAAAATTGGAATTACAGCTGGGGCCTCAACGCCCATCTGGTCAATAAAGAAAACATATGATAGGATTAAATTAAAATTTCAAGAGGAAAAGGTATATTAATATGGAAGAAAATAACACAAAACAAATGATGGAAGAAGCTCTATCCCGGTTTGAAAATATTTCCAGAGGAAATATTGTTAAGGGGACAGTAGTTAAAAAAACGCCCGAAGAACTTTTTGTTGATATTGGATATAAATCAGAAGGCAAAATAAAAATATCCGAATTTGAAACAAATAATGAAATACCAGAAGAGGGCCAGGAGATAAAAACCATGGTTATAAGGCTGGATGATGCCGGCGGAAGTGTGATTTTATCTTATAAAGAGGCTTTGCGCAAAGAAATATGGGAAAAACTTATTAAGGCTAATGTAAATGAAGAATCTGTAAAAGGTACAATAAACCGTAAAATAAAAGGTGGTTATCAAGTGTTGTTTGATAATAATGTTACAGCATTTTTACCACGTTCACAGGTTGGGAAAATCGAGGGAAAGGCCGAAGGAACAGAAAAGAACTTTTTAATAATAGAAATAAATAAAAAATCTAAAAATATAGTTGTTTCAAATAGAGCCCTTGAAGATAAAAAGAAAGAAGAGGCCTGGGAAAACATTTTTGAAGGAAAAGAAAAAGGTGACCTGGTTTCTGGTAAAGTTTCAAATATTAAAGATTACGGGGCATTTATTGATTTTGGAGGAGTCGAAGGACTTCTGCATATTACAGATATATCCTGGGGTAGAATAAATAAGGTAACTGATATACTGAATGCTGGAGATGATGTTGAGGGAGTTATTTTAGACCTTGATAAAGAAAAGTTTAGAATTTCTGTTGGATTAAAACAGAAAACTCCAGAACCATGGTCTGTTATCGATGAAAAATTCTATCCAGGAGAAGTTATCGAGGGTGAGGTTAAATCTATTATGTCCTATGGGGCTTTTATTGAAATTACCCCTGGACTTGAAGGGTTACTTCACGTAAGTGATATGAGCTGGAAAAAAGTTGCAAGTCCCTCAGAAATAATTAAAAAAGGTGAAAAAATAAAGGTGAAAATTCTAGAAATAGACTCAGAAAACAAAAAAATAGCCTTGGGCATAAAGCAGCTTACCCCTGATCCGTGGCAGAAAATTGAGGAGTTATGTCCTCTTAACTCACTTGTTGAGGGAGTTATTTCTAAAATAATTAATTCAGGGGCTTTTCTTGATATTGGAAACGGGCTTGAGGGTTTTATTCATGTAAGTGATATGAGCTGGAGTAGAAAAAATGCACATCCCTCAGAATTTGTAGGTAACGGTGAAAGGGTAAAAGCTGTTGTACTCGAAGTAAGCAGAGAGGAAAGAAAACTGAAGTTTGGAATTAAGCAGACAACACCTGATCCCTGGATTAATGCAAATAAAAAATATAAAGAAGGCGAAATTATAAAAACCAGAGTTACAGGGCTTTCGAAATTTGGAGCTTTTTTAGAGCTTGAAGAAGGAATAGAAGGTCTTTTACATATTTCAGATTTTTCATGGACCAAAAAAGTAAATAATCCGGCAGATGTTTTAAAAGTAGGCGAAGAAATTAAGGCTCAAATTATTTCTGCAGATTTTGAAAATAGAAAAATCGCACTTGGGTTAAAACAACTTCAAAAAGACCCTCTTCAAATTTTAACAGCAAAGTATCCGGAAGGAGAAATTATCGAGGGGACAGTAAAAAATATTAAGAACTTTGGTATTTTTGTTGAAATTGAAGATGGAGTAGAGGGGCTTGTTCATGTTTCAGATATTTCCTGGACAGAAAAAGTTAATAACCCGGCAGAACTTTTTTCAAAAGATGAAAAGATAAAGGTGAAAGTGCTTTCCTATGATCTGATAAAAAGACAGATTGCACTTGGTATAAAACAGCTTGAAGAAGACCCCTTTTTGAAATACACACAGGGAATTAATGTAAAATGTAAAGTAAAAGAAATTTTAAAATATGGTATAAAAGTTGAGCTTGAAAAAGGAATAAATGGTTTTATACATATTTCTGAACTATCAGATGAAAGAATAGAAAATGCTGAAGAAGTAGTTAAACCTGAAGAAGAAATTGAGGCAAGAATTATTGAAAATCAGGTTGATGAAAGAAATATTAAGCTTTCGCTTAAGGAAGCACAGTTTGGAAAAGTAGCCAAAGAATTTTTAATTGATAATGGTGACGAAGAAGCCGGCGGCGTATCTGTTGGTGATAAGCTTAAAAAAGCAATGAAGAAAAAGGATAGTTAAGAAAGAAAAAACAAAAAAATTAAACAGGAGGAAAAATGGCATTAAAAGCAGCAATCAATGGTTTTGGAAGAATTGGTAGACTTGTATTCAGGGAAGCTTTTACAGACCCTGAAATTGAGGTAGTTGCAATAAATGATTTAACAGATGCAAAAACACTTGCACATTTGCTAAAATATGATTCAGTTCATGGAAAATTTGATAAAAATATTTCCTATACTGATGAATCTATTATTGTAGAAGGTAAAACAATAAAAATTTTCAGTCAAAAAGATCCGGCAACTCTTCCCTGGAAAGATCTTGGTATAGAATGTGTGGCAGAATGTACTGGTCTTTTCAGAACAAAAGATAAAGCTCAGGGGCATATTACAGCAGGAGCAAAGAAAGTAATAATTTCAGCACCTGCAAAAAGCTCTGACGTACCAACTTTTGTGTTAGGTGTAAATGAAGAAAAATATAATGCAGATACAGATAATATTGTTTCAAATGCATCCTGCACCACAAACTGTCTGGCGCCTGTAACTAAAGTTATAAATGATAACTTCACCGTAAAACAGGGGTTGATGACAACAATTCATTCTTATACAAGTGATCAGAAAATACTTGATGCACCACACAGTGATTTGCGAAGAGCGCGGGCAGCGGCAATTTCAATGATACCTACAACAACTGGGGCGGCTAAAGCTGTGGGACTGGTTATTCCTGAAGTTAAGGGTAAACTTGATGGAATAGCTGTAAGAGTTCCAACAAGTAATGTTTCTCTTGTAGATGTAGTATTAGAGGTTGAAAAAGAAACGAACACCGAGGAAGTTAATAACAAATTAAAAGAGGCGGCAGAAGGCAATTTAAAAGGAATACTTCGATTCAGTGAAGAACCACTTGTTTCAGTTGATTTTGTTGGCGAAAAAAACTCTTCGGTTGTTGATGCTGATAACACAAGTGTTATGGGTAAAAATATGATAAAAATTCTTGCATGGTATGATAATGAATATGGATACTCATGCAGAATGAAAGATTTAATGGTTTATATGGCGAAGCAATAACAGGAGGATTTAATGCCTAAAGCAACAATCAGAGATTTTGAACCTGATGGAAAAAAGGTTTTAATTAGAGTTGATTTCAATGTTCCTTTAAAAGACGGGGAAGTTACTGATGATACTAGAATAACTCGCGCAGTTCCTACAATAAATTATTTAAGAGATAAAGGGGCAAGAATAATTCTTGCCTCACATCTGGGCAACCCTAAAACTGACGAGGACAGGGAAAAGCTTAAGATGGACCCTGTAGCTGACAGGCTTTCTAGACACTTGAATGCTGAAGTTATAAAAGTTAATCAGTGTTATGGACAAGAGGTAAGTCAAAAAATAGATAGCCTTGATAAAGGAGGTGTTTTACTTCTTGAAAATACCCGGTTTTATTCTGGAGAGAAAAAAAATGACCCGGAATTTTCAAAAAATCTCGCAAATCTTGCCGATGTTTTTGTAAATGATGCTTTTGGAACAGCCCATAGAGAACATGCGTCAAATGTAGGTGTTTCAAAATATCTTCCTGCATATGCAGGTTTTTTAATGGAAAAAGAAATAAAAATGCTTTCAGATAATTTAAAGAACCCAGAACATCCATTTGTGGCGATTTTAGGGGGAGCAAAAGTTTCTTCAAAAATTGGAGTTATAGAAAATCTTCTAAACAAAGTAGATGTGCTTTTAATTGGTGGGGCAATGGTTTTTACTTTTGCAAAAGCTTTAGGTTATGAAACTGGTAACTCGCTTGTTGAGCAGGATAAAATAGAAGAGGCAAAAAAATTTCTTAAAAAGGCGGAAGAAAAAGGCAAAAAAATACTTTTGCCTGTGGACATTGTTGCTTCTAAAGAAATTAGAGAAGACTCTGAAACAATTATATGTGATATTAAATCAGTTCCAGAAGGATATATGGGACTGGATATTGGACCAAAATCAATAAAAATGTTTGAAGAAGAAATAAAAAAAGCCCGAATCGTTGTATGGAATGGACCAATGGGTGTTTTTGAAGTGTCAAATTTTGAAAGTGGCACCAGAGAAGTTGCATATTTTTTATCCCGGTTAAATAATTCTATAACAATAATTGGTGGTGGTGATTCTGCGGCGGCAGTAAATAAATTTAAGCTTGAAGACAAAATGACACATATATCTACAGGAGGCGGAGCCTCACTTGAAATGCTTGAAGGAAAAATACTACCGGGAATAAAAGCTCTGAAAGAAATCTGAAAGAGGGGAAAATTATGAGGAAAAAATTTATAGCTGGAAACTGGAAAATGAACAACAATCTTAAAGAAACAGTTGATTTTATTACAAAATTTACTCAAAAAGATTTAACGGTTAATGTAGATATAGGAATCGCTCCCAGCTTTGTTAATTTAACAATTGCAAGAGAACTTCTTAAAAATACAGATGTTAAAGTAATAGCTCAGAATGTTTTTTATGAGGATAATGGTGCGTTTACTGGTGAAATTAGTGCAGATATGCTTAAAGCTGCGGGTATAGATAATGTTATTATAGGCCATTCAGAAAGAAGACAGTATTTTGGGGAAACTGAAGAAACAGTAAACAAAAGAATTAAAAAGGCCCTCGAAAATGACATGAAGGTAATTGTATGTGTTGGCGAAAAACTCCAAGAAAGAGAGCAGAACATTACAAATATTGTTTTAGAAAAACAGTTAAACGGGGCTTTAAAGAATATTACAAAAGAGCAGATGAAAAATATAACAATTGCCTATGAACCTGTCTGGGCAATAGGAACTGGTAAAAGTGCAAAAAAAGAGGACGCTGAAGAAGCCTGTAAATTCATAAGAAATCAGGTAAAGGAAAAATATAATCCCGAAACAGCCGAAAATTTAATTATACAGTATGGTGGCAGTGTAAAACCTGAAAACGCTAAGGAATATATGAGTTCAGAAAATATTGACGGAGCTCTTGTGGGCGGTGCCAGTTTAAAAGCCGAAAAATTTTATGAAATAATAAAAATAAGCGCTGAAAGTTAGTCTATTTACTGACTTTCAGTTTAAACCCCGTAATTAAGTCAACAAATAAGGCACCATCGTACCTTGTTATATGTTTATTTCTGTTTTCTAAAAAAGCCTTAGTTTTCTTATGAGGATTTGAAAAACGGCTTGAGCAGGAAATAATATATAAAGCGTTTTTATATTTATTTATAAAATAATTATTAAGAGAATTTTTCCCCCCGTGATGACCCACTATAAAATAATCCAGTTTTTCTGGAAGGTATTCCCCAAGCTTTTTTGAGCTGTAAACACTTTGATCAGAAAAAATTCCAATGTTTTTATTTGCAATTTTTATAAAATAGGCAAAAGAATTTTCATTAAGGTTTTCAAACCCGGTTCTTATACTTTTAACTTTAATAAAAGGAGCAATTAAATAAAATAAATTTGATTCTATAATTCTTTTATCGCTGTTATTAATAACAAAAGGTGTATTTTTTTCGGGCAGGAAAATATTTTTTATTAAATTTTTTTCATCCAGATAAGGTGTAGAGCCATAATGGTCAAAATGATAATGAGAAATTAGATTATAATTTATTTTTAAGTTAAAAAAATTAAAGAAATTATATAAGGTATTTTCTGCATTATATCTCGTGTTTCCTGAATCAAACAGTAATGAAACCGAAGGAGTGTTTAAAAAAAGCGCAGAACCGTGACCTGTATCAAATATGAGCATATATGGGAAAAAAAAGAAATATATTAATATACAGGAAACAGCTGTAAGAGAAATAAAAAAAACTTTTTTAGATTTAAAAAGAAAAAAAATTAGCATTGAAAAAGCAACTCCTCTTAATAAAAAAGAAGCTTCAAAGCTTATGTTAACCTTGTTCAGCAAAGATAAAATATTTATAAACCCCTCAATAATAAAGTTATTTACAAAAGCAGGAATACCCAGAATATTAAAAATAAAGCCAGTTATTGATATACCAAGCAGCAGCGGGAAAGCAAATAGAAGAATAAAATTTATAAATGGATAAAATATGGAAACACTACCAAAAAGCACGATATTTGATAGAAAAAAAATATATGTTGTTTTCAGCAAAGAATTACAGAATATAAGGAGAGAAAAAAAGAAAAAAGAAAGAAAAAAAGACATTGAAAAAATTATAAACGGATTTATAAGAATGAAAAAAATTCCAAACAGGCCAAGAGTGTCTTCAATATATGGTTCACGTTCAAGGAAAATAGAAATCACAGAAAACAGATAAATAGAAGCTGCTCTGAGCATTGATGGAGAAAAAGCGGATAAAATTAAGGCAAAAACAACAATTAAAAATTCTACAGAAATTATTAAGAGGTTTTTATTTTTTGAAAAAAAACCAGGAATAAAAAGAAAAAATGATAAGTGCATACCAGAGAAGGCAAGAAAATGTGAAATATTAAGATTTTGAAAAAAAGGATAAAGAAACTTTTTTGATTCTCTATGATTAAAAAATAAAGAAAAAAAGAATTTCGCAGATATTGAATTTATATCTATTTTTTTTTGAGCAAAATTAAATAATTTATTTTTTAGTGAAAAAGAGTCTTTTTTATACTCAATATTTGAGGCGTAGGCCTTTAAAAAAATCCGCTGAGAATATAAATAATTATTGTAGTTAAAAGTTAAAAAATTAGCTGGAAAATCTAATCTATTAAAAGAAAGAGTTGCTTTATAAATGGTATGTGGGGTTAAGTTTTTATTAGAGTATAAAATAAAATAAAAATCTTTGTTTTTACATTTATATGAAGAGGAAGAAATTTCTTGAAGAACTTCGAAGGTTTTTCTGAGTTCTTTGTCTTCATAATTACTAGAAAATTTTAATCTGTTGTAATTGTGAAAAAAAATGCATAAAAATAAAACTAGTATAATAAAAAACTCTTTTTTTCTATTTAAAAGACAAAAAATAAAAACAATTATCAGAGGAATAAACGATTCATATTTTAAATAAAAATATGTAATAAAAATTAAAATCCAGCTTAAAATAAATAAATTAGATTTTTTTAGATTTTTCATAATAATCTTGTATATTTTCCTTTATTTGAATACCAATACCGTTAATTTTAATTAAATCAGCAAAATTACCAGTATTATTTTTTAAACTGTACTCTTTTATTTTTTGAGCTGTGACAGGCCCCACCCCAGATATTTTGACTAATTTTTCTTCATTTATTAAAAATAAATGAACTTCATTGCAGAAAATTTCTTTATGTTGGGTTTCAATAATAGAAGCCTCAACGTAATGGTGATTAAATAAATAAATAGACTCAATAAAGAGAAAAATCAGAGAAAAAAAAATTATTATAGAATAATCAGCCTTGTTTAAATTCATAATGAATTGTTTAAAGCAAAAAATATGCCAATTTTAAAATAGCTTTTTTAACGGATTATAAAGGATAAGGTGTAAAAAAAGTGTTTAATAATGAGAATTTATTTTTCACTGATATAGTATTCCCTTGCCATGAAAGGTGAAACACCGTATTGTTTTGAGACAACAGTGCCATTATCCAGTTTAAAAGAATTAAGCCCTTTTAAGTGTGTAAATTCCCAGGTTATTCTTTCCCCGGCGTTGTTAAACAGATAAACTGGGGTAATTTCTTTATGTTTTATAAATCCCTGATTGACTAATGTGGAAGGAGAAAAATTTTTATCACCTGTTCTTTCAACCCATGCAGTATATGCTCCCTGTATAATCATTGAATAGACAAGATTATCAATAAGTTCTTTTGACTTATTGTAATAATCCCCTTTTTTATGGAATCTGTTATTTAATATATCAATAAGCGAAAAAAAGTATTTCTGCATGGAATCGGTATCTTCTTTTTCCTGTGAAATTAAATATAAATAATAAAGGGCACGTAAATCTGTTTTATCATATTCAAGTGCTTTTAAATATGCTCTTTCAGTGTGTTGAGTCATCAGGGCAAATTTTCCTTCATTTTTATACTGATTTGCTTTTTCAAATTCTTTTTTTATTTCACTTCTAACTTTAACCCCTTTTTTGTCTAAAGCATACATTCCTGCAATGATTTTATTATTATTTCCAATATGGTCCTCAAGTGTAATCATTTCCGAAGAAGAAATAATTTTTTTATCAATAATTGTCAAACTGTCTTTTTCTTCTTCTTCTTCTTCTTCTTCTTCTTCATTTATAATTTCAGGTTCAGGTTCTTTAGTATCTTTTTTTTCAGTTACTTTTTCAATTTGTACAGATTTTCCTGATGGCTCGGCTTTAACTTCGACTTCCTCATAGGGAGTAATTTCTGTTGGTTCCTGCTGCAGCCTAATAATCTCCTCAAGTAGCTTAGAAGCTTTATTGTTTTCAGGGTTAAGTAGAAGAGAAATTTCAAGCATATTAAGGGCCTCTGAGGTTTTATCATGATTATAGTTAAATTTTGCATTTACAAACCATTGATGTGAATCAAACTCGTCTTTCCTGCCATTTTCTTTTATTTGTTCGGTAATTTCTTTTAAATCCTGTTCCCGCTCATATAAGTCCTGTAATTCTTTGTATTCTTCTAGCTCATAAAGACCTTTGGTTTTAAAGGTCCAGTATCTGAAAGCTTCTTCTTCAGGAGCCAGCTCATAGGCTCGAATAAAAGCCTGAGCAGCATCTTCATAATTTTTTCTTTCATATTGAATTTTTCCGTTTAAATACCATTGATAAGCATCTCCTGAACGCAGAGTTACTTCGGGAGTATCCTGTTGAAGCTCATCAAAAACGTAATCGGCTTCTCTTGAAATCATTGATAAATAGTTAAGGGCTATTTGATTCATGGGTTCAAGAGCAAGAATTTTTTCAAAGTACTCTACAGCTTTTTCAAATCTTCCCAGCCTGAAATAAAATTTACCGAAATCTGAATAATGCTGTAGAGTTTCTGGCTCATAACCATAACTGACTAATATTGTTAATAATATAATTGATAAAATAGTAAATTTCTTATACATTTATATACCTCAAATACAATTATCGGAGGATATTATTTTATGCATAATAATGTTATAAAAACTGATAAACTTCCTGCTCCTGTTGGACCGTATTCTATTGCCGTAATGAATGGAAATATTATTTATTTATCAGGACAACTTCCGGTTGATATGCAGACCGGTCACCTTGAAACAGAAAGCGCTTCAGAAGCAACAAAAATAATAATGAATAATATTCAAAACTTTTTGAAAGAAAACAATTTAAAAATGGAAAATATAATTAAAAGCACAATTTATATTAAAGATATGAATAAATTTAATGATTTTAATAGAGAGTATGCAAAATTCTTTAAAAATGATTATTCGCCGGCAAGAGAATGTGTGCAACCTGAAAAGCTTCCAAAAAATGTTGCTGTTGAAATAAGTGCAATAATTGAAAGTTAAAAGATAAAATCCTTATTTTTATGCTCCCATCGCTTTTTCACTTTTCACTCCTCACCTCTCACTTCTCACGGCTCTTCTCGGCTCCTATCGGCTTAAAATTGTATTACTTCAAAAATCACAAAAACCCGCTTATAAAAGCAGTTATTGTCCCACACTTACTTTAAAGAATTATATAAAAACGAACTTTTAAATGAGTTTACTTTAAAGTAAGTTTGGGACAAGTAAATTTTTGATATAAAACATCAAAAAAGTAAATGGTCTGCGACCAAGTAATGCTGAATAAATTCAGCAGTCTAAAACAAAAGCAACTGCTTCATTCGTCATTAGGTGTTAGCCAGTCACCAGAAAAACTTTAAAAATTATCAATAATGTTTAGAAACAGAACGGGGTCTGTGCCGAGCCTGAATTTAAGCTTACAAAGATCGGCCTGACCACTCGCTTTATTTTGTTTCGTAATAAATTTTAAGCTCTTGCTCTAATCTGCTTCTAACGTCTCCTTACTTCTCATCTCTCACCTCTCACCTCTCACTTCTCACGGCTCTTATCGGCCTCTATCGTCTCACCTCTCACCTCTCACTTCTCACGGCTCTCATCGGCTTCTATCGTCTCACCTCTCACCTCTCACTTCTCACGGCTCTTATCGTCTCTTATCGTTTTAAAATTATATTACTTCAAAAATCA
>JBNJGP010000016.1:0-36996 GCA_051747805.1 Candidatus Muiribacteriota bacterium | reverse complement strand
AAGTACTGTCATTATTTTTTAACATACGCTCTTAGATTTTTTTGTGATTTTGTTTCGTAATAAATTTTAACCTCTTGCTCTAATCTGTTTTTCTCGGCTCCTATCGGCTCCTATCGTCTCACCTCTCACTTCTCACTTCTCACTTCTCACGGCTCTAATATGTTTTTTAGCTTTTTATTGGGTGTATATTTTTATTATAAAAATATGATATACTTCAAAAATATGAGTAAAATTGCCAAAAACACCTTTTTATTTTCAATAGGTACTTTGTTTTCAAGAATACTTGGTTTTGCAAGAGAAATTGTTTTTACATTTTATCTGGGAGCCTCACTGCAATCAGATATATTTTTTGCAACTTTCAGAATACCTAATTTCTTACGGGTGCTTCTTGCAGAGGGCACGTTATCTTTTGCTTATATTAATGTTTTTACAGATATGGAAAAAGAAAATAAAAAAGAAGCAATGAAGATGTCGAGTGCTTTTTTAAACATAATATTTTTTATTACTACTTTTTTATATATTTTAGTTCTTTTTTTTTCAGAAGAGATAACTACAGTTTTATTACCGGGATTTGATGTTCAGAAAATCCAATTATCATCATGGTATTTAAAGTGGATTTTTCCTTTTATTATTTTAATTTCTGCCTCTTCTGTTTTTACAGGCTATTTAAATATTAGGGAAAAATTTTTTCTACCTGCACTTACACCTGTTTTTTTAAATATATTTTTAATTGGTGGAGTTGTTTTATTTATAACCGAGGATATTTATAAAGCTGGAATAGTGTTTGGTTTATCAGTTCTGCTTGCAGGAATTACTCAGCTCACGGTATTAGGGATTCAGGCTTATAAAAATGGTTTTGAATTTTATTCAATTTTTTTTCATAAAGGCATAAAAGAAATGATATTTTATTTTATTCCAGGAACTTTTGCCATGGCAATTACTCAGATTAATGTGCTTGTAGATAATATATTTGCATCTTATCTGCCTCAGGGTGGTATTTCCTGGTTATATTATGGTAATAGACTTGTGCAATTTCCTATGGGAATATTTGGTATTGCAATTGCCACTGTTATGACACCATATTTTGCAAGTAATAAAAATAATAAAAATCTACAAAAGGGAATTGCAACTTCGTTTAAGTTGAATTCAATATTAATGTTTCCCTGTATGCTTGGTTTAATGTTTTTTGCTTATCCAATAATTGAGTTATTATTTTTACGGGGGGAGTTTACACAGTCGGATTGTATTAATGTTTCAAGAGTTCTTATTTTTTATTCTATAGGTTTGTGGTTTTATTCAGGACTTAAAATAGTAAAACCTTATTTTTATTCTGTGAAAAAATTATATGTTCCGGTTTTATCTGCTTTTATTGCCCTGACGGCAAATACTTTTTTAAACTGGATATTAATGTATAGAATGGGAGCGGATGGGCTGGCTCTGGCAACTTCATTGTCGGCAATTTTAAATTTTATGTTTTTATGTTTTTTTATACAGGATTTAAACTTTTTATCTTTAAAAAAATTTTTTTATAAGTTTTTAATTATAATAATAATATTTGCATTTATGCTTTATCTGTTGCAAGATTTTAATTTATTATTTAGTATAGTAATATCCAGTTTAATATATTTGTTTTTACTTTATATTTTTAAAATTGATGAGGTAGATTATTTATTTGAGCTTTTTGTTAAAAATAAGAAAAAAGGAATTAGTTAATATATGAAAGATATATCTAAAATACGGAATTTTTCTATAATCGCACATATTGATCATGGTAAATCAACTCTTGCTGATAGAATACTTGAGATGTCTGGAACAGTTGCCCGGCGTGAGATGAAAGAACAGTTTCTTGATAATCTTGAAGTTGAAAGAGATAGAGGAATAACAGTTAAATTAAGGGCAGTAACTTTAACATATAAAGGGTATGAGTTAAACTTAATCGATACTCCAGGTCATGTTGATTTTTCATATGAAGTTTCTCGCTCACTTGCAGCCTGTGACGGATGTCTTCTTGTAGTAGATGCCTCGCAGGGTGTTGAGGCCCAAACCCTTGCTAATGTTTATCTGGCTGTTGATAATGAGCTTGAAATTCTTCCTGTTTTAAATAAAATTGATCTTCCGCATGCTGCGGTTGATGATGTTAAAACAGAAATAGAGGAAGAAATAGGAATAAGTGCACAGGATGCTGTTGCAGTAAGCGCAAAAAATAATATTAATATTTCAGAACTTTTAGATAAAATTATTCAAGTTCTGCCAGCTCCACGTGGAGATTCATCAAAAACTCTCAGAGCTCTTATTTTTGATTCGGTGTATGATGAGTACAGAGGTGTAATTGTATTTGTGAGGATTTTTGACGGTGAAATAAAAACTGATGATGAGCTTATGACCTTGAGAACTGGTAAAACTTTCCAGGTAAGTGAGGTGGGTGTGTTTTCGCCGGGAATGGTAAAAAGAGATTCACTTTCTGCTGGAGAAGTTGGTTATGTTATTGGTGGTATAAAAACAATTCATGAGGTTAAAGTAGGGGATACACTTTCTTATTTTCAGAATCCAACCAGTAATCCTGTACCTGGGTATAAAGATGTCAAGCCAATGGTTTTTTCAGGCCTTTATCCGGTGGATACAAAGATGTACATTAACTTAAAAGAGGCCCTGGAGAAGTTAACTTTAAATGATTCATCGCTTACATATGAGCCTGAAAATTCACTTGCCCTGGGAATGGGTTTCAGATGTGGTTTTCTTGGTCTGCTTCATTCTGAAGTTGTACAGGAAAGACTGGAGGATGAATTCAATATAGAGCTTATTGCAACAGCTCCCAGCGTTAAATATGTTGTAACTTTAAATAATGGTGAGCGAAAATATATTGAAAATCCCATGAATATGCCCGAGCCTTCAACTGTTGAAAAAATTGAAGAACCTTTTATAAGAGCACAGATTTTTACCCCTTCAGATTATGTTGGCTCGATTATGACTCTTTCTGAAAAAAAACGAGGAAAAATGCTTGATATGAAATATCTTTCTTTTAATCGTGTTGAGCTGGAGTATGAGTTTCCGCTTGCAGAGGTAATTATTGATTTTTATGATAAACTGAAATCAAGCACTAGGGGTTATGCCTCGATGGATTATGAGTATATTGGTCTTTGCCAAACAAAGGTTACAAAACTTGATATTAAAATCAATTCTGAAACGGTAGATGCTTTATCTTTGATTGTTCATGTTGATAAAGCTTATGAAATGGGGAGAGTTTTAACTGATAAATTAAAAGAAGTAATACCCAGGCAGATGTTTAAAGTACCGATTCAGGCCTGCCTGGGAGGTAAAATTATTGCAAGAGAAACTGTATCGGCTATGCGTAAGGACGTTACTGCAAAATGTTATGGTGGGGATATTACAAGAAAAAGAAAGCTTCTTGAAAAACAGAAAGAAGGTAAAAAAAGAATGAAATCAATAGGAAACGTTGAAATACCCAGAAATGCTTTTCTTTCAATATTAAAAGTGGATGACTGAAAAAAATCTGGTATTGAGGTTTTTAGGCGACCTTTACAGGAGGAAATATGAAAAAAGAGAAAATCGTAATTACTGCACTCGGAGTAAACAAAGCAGGTGTTGTTGCAAATATCACCTCAATATTAGGGAAATATAACTGCTCGATAATGGATATGGCCCAGACTATTATTGATGATTTGTTTGCCCTGATAATGATTGTGGATATTTCAGATTTGAACATGGATTTTTCATCATTTAAAACAAAACTCGAGAAAAAAGCTGATAATATCGGTATTAAAATCTTTGTACAGCATGAAAATGTTTTCAGATTCATGCATAGAATATAGGAGGGAAAAGTGTTTATAAATCCCGCAGAAATTTTAGAAACTATAAGTATGGTTAATATAGAAAATTTTGATGTAAGAACTACAACTCTTGGAATAAGCTTGAGAAGCTGTAAAAGAGAAAGTGCAGAAAAAACTGCGCGTGCAGTTTATGATAAAATTACCCTGGAAGGCGAAAAATTAGTTGAATGTGCAACAAAAGTAGAAAACAAATATGGAGTTCCAGTTGTTAATAAAAGAGTGGCAGTAACCCCTGTTTCTCTTATTGCTGATGGATTCAGGTCTGAAGAGGTTTTTAAAATTGCAGAGGCTATGGATAAAGCGGCAGCTGAAATTGGAATAAACTATATAGCAGGGTATTCAGCTCTTATTCAAAAAGGAGAAACAAGTGGCGATAAAGCCCTAATTGATTCAATACCAGAAGTGCTTTCAAAAACCAGTACTGTTTGTTCATCTGTTAATTTAGGTTCAACAGCAGCAGGTATTAATCTTGATGGTGTTTATAAAATGGCCTCCAAAATAAGAGAAACAGCCTCTCTTACTGCCGATAATGGAAGTATTGGATGTGCAAAACTTGTAGTTTTTACAAACGCGGTCGAGGATAATCCATTTATTGCCGGGGCGTTTCATGGACCTTCTGAACCTGAAACAACTCTTAACGTTGGAATAAGTGGTCCGGGAGTGGTTAGACATATTCTTGAAAAAAAAGGAAGAGAACTTGATATTGGAGAACTTTCTGACTTAATTAAGAAAACTGCTTTTAAAATAACACGTATGGGACAGCTATTTGGTGCCGAGGTTTCTCAAATGCTTGGTGTGCCTTTTGGGATTGTTGATATATCACTTGCGCCAACACCTGCTCTTGGCGATAGTGTTGCAAATATTATTGAGGAAATTGGAGTTGAACGTTGTGGAGGACCAGGTACTACACTGGCTCTGGCAATACTCAATGATGCTGTGAAAAAAGGTGGTATGATGGCCACAACTTATGTTGGTGGACTTTCTGGAGCATTTATTCCTGTTAGCGAAGATCAGGGAATGATAGAAGCAGTAGAAAAAGGCGCCCTGTCTCTTGAAAAACTTGAATCAATGACCTGTGTCTGTTCTGTTGGGCTTGATATGGTTGCTATACCTGGAGCTACCTCTGTAGAAACAATTGCCGGAATAATTGGTGACGAGATGGCGATAGGAATGATAAATCAAAAAACTACGGCTGTAAGAATTATTCCTGTTGCCGGTAAAAAGGCGGGGGAAAAAGTTAGCTACGGCGGTCTGCTCGGAGATGCACCAATTATGAAAGTTAATCCTTTCTCCTGCGAGAAGCTGATGAAAAGGGGCGGGAGAGTTCCAGCACCTGTTCAGGGAACGAGAAATTAAAAGTGACAGAATCTGCTGGGTTTTATATACATATTCCTTTTTGTATAAAAAAATGTACTTATTGTGATTTTTATTCCGAGGAAAAAAAATATGATAAAGATTATATAGAAAAATTAAAAAAAAATATTATAATATTATCCCAAAAACATAATAATATTAAAGTTGATACAATTTTTATAGGCGGAGGTTCACCTCAAAAGGCCGGTTATGAATCTTTAAAAGAATTAATTGAAATAATTAAAAAAAATTTTTGTACTGAACTAAAAGAAATTACTGTAGAATTAAATCCGGTCTGGCTGAGTGATGAATTTTTTAAGTTTCTTCAAAAAGAAAAGGATTTCACAAGATTATCTATTGGAGTTCAGGGTTTTAATAAAAATACATATAATTACATTGGACGCTTTTATTCAGAGTTGTTTTTGGAAAATCTTAGCAAACTGTTTTCATTAAATAAAAAATATGAAATTTCAATTGACTTAATAACAGGGGTTCCAGAGGCATTTTTTTATCGGACTGTTGATTATTTTCTAAAAAATAAAGTATATCAAAATATTAATCATGTTTCTTTATATATGCTTAATCTTAACTCAAAAATGAAAAAAACGTTAACTGGGGAGCAGATTGATAAGGTGGAAAAAAATTCTGTTTCCCAGTTTAATTTTTTGTCTAACAAACTGATAAATGATTTAGAATTTCAGCGGTATGAAATTTCAAATTTTGCAGGAAAAAATTCTTTTTGCAGACATAATCTGCATTACTGGAATTATGATAACTATTTATCTGCCGGGGCAGGAAGTGTAATGAAAATAGAAGATAAAATATTTAAATATCCCAACTTAACAGAATATTTAGAATGTGGTTATTTATTAAAAAAAATACAAATTATTAAAAATAATCCTTTTGAAGCACTTATTGAAAAATTAATGATGCGGCTGAGGTTAGCACGTGGAGTTGATTTAAATAATTTTAAACATGAGAACATAGATTTTAATTTGATTGATTCGGTCAAAATATTGTATAATAAATACAGGGATTATTTAATTTTTAAAAATAAAATTTTAAAGTTCAATCATAATGGATTTTTAAATTTTAATTTTATTTTCAGTGATTTTATGAATATAATTGAGAAAAACACACATAAAAACTTTAAATAATAATATAAAGTGGTTTTTATCTGAATTTAGAATTATGTGAGAACCCGTTGAAAAATCTTTTTTACGAGAAGACTAAAAATAACGGAGGCATATTTAAAGTTGATTTTTATTTTTTCAACAGCCTCTTAACAGTTAACAGGGAGGATAAAAAATGAATAAAAAAAATATTATAATTTTTTTCTGCATTTGTTTTTTTATTTTGATAAACTCTTCAATAAATATTGATTTGCTTATGAATCTTATAGAGTTTCATGTAAATGCCGGCAATTATCAAAGTGCTTTAGAACAAATTGAGAGAGGGCTTGAGGCAGAGCCTGAGCATGAAAGGCTTAATGAACTTAAAGTTGATGTTATGAAGTCTCTTAAAAAACAAAAAGAAGAACAGAAAAAAGAAGGGGTAAATAAGGAAGAAGAGGTTTCAATCGAGACTGAGGTTGATATTAATGAAATTTTACCCGAAAAACAGCTTAGACCGTTTCAATTTGTAAGCGAAAACGAAAGACAGAAAATTAAAGAGTTGAATGAACAGGGTATAAGGTCAAAAAGTCTTGGTAACAACAGTGAGGCTTTAGAAAAGTTTGAAGAAGTTTTAAAGTATGATGACCTTGATGAAACGGCTAATTTCCATATTGGAACAATTCATTATTCTAGAAGAAATTATGATGAGGCTGTTGAGAAATTTAAAAATGTATTAAAATACAATACAGATAATTTCCAGGCTATGTACTGGCTTGGATTGACTTATATGCGTAAAGGAGAACTTAAAAAGGCTAAATCTCTTCTAAATAAGGTTGCAGAAGCTGAATCTCAGAGTGTTTTAGCCTATGTGCAACTTGCCAGTATATATAATTCAGAAGGGAATATCAAAAAAGCTGCTTATTATTATCGCCAGGCTGTTGAGGCTACTCCCAATCGTTTAAATATATATCAGAACCTGGCAGATATGTACTTTCATAATCGATATTATGCTGAGGCTATAGAAGTTTATAGAGATATTATATCTAACTTCCCACAAAGTCCAGTTGGGTATGCTGGTATGGCTTTTGTTCATTTTATGCGTGCGGATATGGAAAATGCTTTTTCTATTTTTCATACAGCTGAAAATATATCCCGGGATCACCCTGAAGTGATGGCAGTTCGTGGAGCTATGCTTTTTTATCAGAGAAACATCGGCGAAGCTCAGGAGCTTTTTGATAAAGCTTTAGAGGAGGATAGACGTAATTTAAAAATTTATCAATTGATTGCAAACCTTCTTCACCGGGATGATAATAGAACAATCTTCAGAAAATATATAAATATGGGACTTGATAATTTTCCAAATGACCCAGTTTTAAATATTTATAAAGCCCGTCATGAACTTGATAGAAATAATCATGCCGAGGCTATGGAACATTTTGAGACGGCCTCATTTTATTTTGAAGAAGATGCGGAAGTTTTGCACGGTCTTGCCAAAACCTATGAGGCTGAAGGTTATTATATTGATTCCCTCAAAAATTATCAGAAACTTGTTGAAAAATTTCCTGAGCATCCTCAGAATAAAACCTGGATTTCTGAGGCCAGAGCCGTTAATGAAAAATATCGAGATATGCGTCAGGCCAATGTACCTACTAGAGACAGTGAAGATAAAAGTTCAACGTCCTCTTATGAGTATGTGATACCAGATGGCTTCTAAGAAAAAAATAATAATAATATGCGGGCCAACCGCTTCAGGCAAAACATCTCTTGCACTTGATATTGCCCGCCTTTTTTCTGGTGAAATTATTTCGGCCGATTCAATGCAGATTTATCAATATATGGATATTGGTACTGCAAAAGCTTCTATTTCAGAACGATTACAGATCAAACATCATATGATTGATATTATAAAGCCCAGCTGTCCTCAATTTGATGTGATGGATTTTGTAAAAAGGGCTGATAAAATAATACAATCTCTTTATCAGAAAAATAAAATTCCTGTTATTGCGGGAGGAACAGGTTTTTATATTAACAGCCTGCTTAAAAGACTTCCACAATTTACAATTAAAGATGCTGAAATACGTAATAAATACTATAATATATATGAACATAATGGTAAGGAGCATATTTATAATTATTTAAAAAAAGTATGGCCTCAGCGCGCACTTAATTTACATATGAATGATATAAAAAGAGTAATACGCAGCTTGGAAATATATGAAGCAGGTTATAAAAATGAGTTTGATAAAACTTCTTTTGAGTATTTTTATGAGCCTCTTATTTTTTATCTAGATTTAGACAGAGATATACTGAGACAAAGAATAAAGTTAAGGGTTGATAAAATGTTCAGACTTGGAATGCTTGAGGAAGTTGAGTATATTTTAAAAAAATTCAATTTTTCATCTCAGGCTCGACAGGCTATTGGATATAAGGAAACGCTTGAGTTTTTTGAAAAAGATAAAAAAATCAGGGGAATACCTTCTTTAAAAGAGGATATTATTTTGCATACAGCACAATTTGCCAAAAGACAGCGGACTTATTTTAAAAACAAGTTAAAAAAAATGATTTTTTTGGATTTATATGATATAAATAAGTATAAAATAAAGAAGTATCTGAATGAATTTATAAACGGAGGGTAGATAAAAATGTCTAATAAACTAAATCTTCAGGACATATTTTTAGAAAAAGTAATTGAAAAAAGGATTGAAATTCTTATTTTTCTCACAAATGGAATTAAGCTGCGAGGGGCAATTAAATCTTTTGACAGTTTCACGATTTTAATGGAAGATAAAGAAAAACAGCAGTTGATATTTAAGCATGCTATATCAACCCTGGTTTCTCCTGAAAAAATCGAACTCAGTTAGGTTACCGGTTTTTTTATTCAAGTTATTCATATATTCCGATAATTAATTTAGAAAATAAATTATTTTATTATAGAGGGTAAAAAATATTTAAAAAGCATAAATTAAATTTAGGGGTTATTAATGTCGTCAGAGTTTATATTCAAGAAAAAAATTGGACAGATTTTAATCGAATCTGGTTATATTAAAGAAGAACAACTTGTTGAGGGACTTAAAATTCAGGAAGAAACTCAGGCTCTTATTGGAGAAGTTCTTATAGAAAAAGGCTATCTTAACGAGGAGCAGCTCGCTAAGGCACTGGCAAAACAGTTTGACGTTGATTATGTAGAGCCGGAAAATATCAAAATAGATGAAGAAGTATTAGAACAGGTTCCTGAAAATTTAATAAAAATGTACTATTTTGTTCCTGTTGAAATAGACCCCGGACATTTAAAAATAATAATACATGACCCTACAAATGTTACAATGCTGGATGCTCTTCAAACAGTACTTGGGCTAAAAGTTGAATATTCAGTGGGTTCTAAAAGTGCTGTTACAGAAATTATTAATGAAAAATTTTTTGCAGAAGAAAAAGAAAAAACTCTTGATGATGTAGATGTTAATGATATGCTTAAAGAGTCTAATCTTGGAATGGAAGAGGAAGGCTCTGTAGAACAAATTGAAGAGGAAGAAAAAAATTCTCAGGAACTTTTAAAAGCCGCAGATCAGAAACCAATTATAGCCCTTGTAAATAAAATTATAATTGATGCTATAAAGAAAAAAACTTCTGATATTCATATAGAAGTCCATGAAAAAAGAGTTGTAACCCGTTATAGAATAGATGGTGATTTATTTGATCAGTCGCCTATTAATAAAAAAGCTGCTGCTGCTATAGTTTCAAGAATTAAAATTATGTCCAATCTTAATATTGCTGAAAAACGAATACCTCAGGATGGACAGTTTTCTTTAAAAGTGGGTAAATCCAAAGTGGATTTTCGTGTTTCAATCCTGCCGTGTATATGGGGAGAGAATGTTGTTATCAGAATTCTTTCCAAGGATTCAGTCGCCCTGAATCTGGAAACTCTTGGATTTACTGAATATCAGTTAAAAATATTTTTGAAAAATATTGACAAACCTTATGGCTTGATTTTAAATAGTGGACCAACTGGTTCTGGTAAAACAACTACATTATATGCGGCTCTTACCCGTATTAACACAAGAGATACAAAAATAATTACTGTTGAAGATCCGGTGGAATATCAGCTTGATGGTATTCATCAAACTCAGGTTTTTATTAATAAAAATGAGCCCGATAGATCTCTTACTTTTGCAAGTGGCCTCCGTTCAATTCTTAGACAGGATCCTGATGTTGTGATGATTGGTGAAATACGTGACCCTGAAACTGCCGAAATTGCCGTGAACGCCGCTTTAACTGGTCACCTTGTTTTTTCAACAGTTCATGCAAATAACTCTATTGATGTAATAAATAGAATGAATACTCTGGAAGTAGATAAATATCTGCTTTGTTCTGCTTTCTTAATGGTTATAGCTCAGAGGCTGGTGAAAAAACTATGTGTTCACTGTAAAGAAGAATATGAGCCGACTCCTGAAGAATTTGAAAAAATGGGAAAAAAAATCGATGAGTTTAAAGATTATAAGTTTTATAGAAAAGTTGGATGTGAAAATTGTAATAATACTGGATTCGCAGGAAGAAAGGCTGTTTATGAAATACTTGATTTTACAGTTGATATAAAAGATATGATAATGAGAGATGCAACTCCATATGATATTCAAAGAAAAGCAATAGAGCAGGGAACAGACCTCCTTGTGGATGCTGGTATGAAAAAGGCTGTTGAAGGCTTAACGACTTTAGATGAGGTTAAATCACTTGCTACTGACTTTTAGGAGAAAAAGGTGAGTTTATTAGATAAAATTAAATTCAGAAAAAATCTTGTCAGTGTTGATATTGGCAGCAGGGCAATAAAAATAGTAGAAATAGAAAGTAGAAGCGGAGCCAGATTTAATCTTATTAACTATTCTATTATTCCGGTTCCTCAGGATATGTTTAATATAAATTTTAATGAGAATTTTATTGTAGATAAATCAGCTTTTAAAGATGCGTTAACCCTTGCTTTTAAGAATCTTGGAATATCCAATCAGAAATGTGTAATAATGATTTCAGATGGTAATGCTGTAATAAACTGGTTGAATATTAAACTCAATGCCGGAGAAACTCTCGAGCAGTCCATAACAGATAAATTAAATGCTCTTTTCCCATCAGAAATCAGTAACTGGAGTTATAACTGGGAAGTTCTTGAAGAAAAAAAAGAAAATCATATAATTATTTCAGAGGCTATATTAAACACAAATATGGAGGATTTAGGAGAAATTTTTCACTCTCTTAAAATGTGGCCTCAGGTGCTGGATGTAACTTGTTTTAATTCAATAAACCTGTTTCATGGTTTTTTAACTTCGGCTGAAAATTCTAAAAAAAATATTTCACTTGTTTATATAGGTGATGACTCAACAACAGTCATGATTTTTAATTCTGGATTGTTAAAATCCTTTAGAATTATTCCTTTTGGAGGCAAAGATTTTACCGGAGCAATTGCTGAGGGTCTTGGTATTTCTTTTGAAGAGTCGGAAGAGTATAAGAAAAATGAAAGATTTTTTTTAAGAGAATATTCTGAAGAGCAGAATAAACTTGAAAACTATAATATTATTAAAAGTGTTTTTGGCGAAATCGTAAAAGGTGTATATAATTCATTTGATTCTTATCTTGCAAAGTTCAGAGAGTTTAAAATTCATAAAATTATTCTTTATGGAGGATGTGCAAATTTCAGAAATATGAATGTTTTACTTCAGAAACATTTAAATATTCCTGTGGTTTTAGGAAGTGAGCTGATTGAGGTGAAATATGCTGGCGAGGAGCTTACTTCTGATGAAAAAAATATTTTAATTCCTTCTCTGGGTGGACTTGTCAGGAGTGATGTATGAAAGTAAATCTTAATGTTTTTCCGAATCATTATAGATGTGAACCGCGCGATTATAAAGCAATTTTTTTTGTTATTGTAGCTGTTTTTATTTCGATTATTTTAATTTCTACTTACAGTATTTTTAAAAGAGTTCAGTTCTCGCGTTTTGAACAACAGTCACGGGCGCCTGTTGAGGCCCTTCAGGCGAGACGTGAGGGACTTTTAAGAGAAAAACAGAATAAGGAAACCGAGATAAAAAGGCTTTCTTTTGATGAAAATTTAAAAGTTGATTTAAACGAAGAAATAAAAGCGTTTAATCAAATTATGCGCGATTTCTACTGGAGTGTTTTTTTCCAGGAACTTGAAGAAAATACACCTGATAATATCTGGATTAAAAATATGATAATTGAAGAACTCCCTCATGTTGTCTTAAAGTGCGAGGCAGAAGATCTTTTTAAACCTGTAGAATTTGTTAAAAAACTGGAATTATCAGATTATTTTGAAAATATACTACTTGGAAGGTCGGAAGAAAATCTCGAGACTAAAGCTATTACTTTTAACTTGAGCTTTAAAGTAAAAACTGATGCTTTTTAAAGGAAAGATTATTTAATGAAATCAAGGTCAAGTTCAATTACAGAAAGACTTTTTCTGTATGGTGCAGGAATAACAGTACTTGTAGTTTCTGTTATTTTAATTTTTTTTATTGGAACTTATTATAATACTCAGATTGCAGAAATAAAAAGTCAGGAAGAATCACTTGAAAAACAGAAAATGCAGCTTGAAAACGAAGTTCAGAGTCTTGAAATGGATATACAACGTTTAGAACGCGAATATGATAAACAAGTTCAGGTTAAAAAAGAAGAAGAGGAAGAATACTATGAGGTTGAAGAAAAATTCGAGGAGGCAAAACTTCTGTTGCCACCTGAAGAAATTAAATCAGATATAATGGAAGAATTAATAAATACGGCTAATAGTAATAATCTTGCAATAATATATTTTGATCAGTTAATTGAGGAAAATGAAGAGTATGGTTTTAAACCAGTTACTTTTGAGTTTGTTCTTTCCGGGAGTTATTTCCGTATAAAGGAATTTTTATATTTCGTTGATAGACCGCTTAGAATTGAACAGGAAGAGAAATTATGGAATGTAATTCTTAAAATTCCCTATCCTGAAGGTTTTTCTTTTTACAGGTATAATCTTGAAACAGACCCGGTTGAGGAAATTCATCCTGATGTGTATAAAGATATGGTCAGCCAGGAAGCAACAACAGTAATTGAAGAAGAAATTGAAAGTTCTCAATCTGAAGGTCGCAGAGACAGAGAAGGGGGCGAAGAAGTTGCGGTCAGAAAAAGAAACGTTTTTGATTTAAATGGGTTGAGAAATTTTATAAGAGAGAATGATCATAGAATTATTATGGAAGAAGATACTGATAATATAAAGGTTAGAATTCTTATTAAATCTTATTTTGTAAGGGATTAATAATTTATGGAAGATTTAAAAAAATATAAATGGCTAATAATAATAGGACTGGGAATAGCAGTTCCTATGATATTTTATAATTATGTACTTAGCGGAGGGGATTCAGGCCCGTCGTCAAGTGCGGCCAGACCTTCTACAAGCACACAGTCAACTACACCGGACCGGCGGGACACAACAGATAGACAACCAGCGGCCAGATCATCAGATGATGATGATGATGATGATACTTCTGACAGACGCTCAAGGCCTTCTCCTTCTGATAGAAGATCTTCTAGAGATAAGGAGTTCACAGGGTATGAAGAAATTGTTCCTGAAATATTTGCCACCGAAGAAGTTCAGATAACCAAGCATAAGAACGTCAGGAATATTTTTTCAGATTTTAAACTCTCTTCTCAAATGGAGAGACAGGCTAGAGAAAATATTATCAAAGTTGAATCAGAAGTTGGGCAGTATGAGGATATACCCTCACTGAGTTTTGATGCCAAGGAATATTTATCTGAGGTTGAAAATTATTTAAGGCGTGGTAGAAGTGCTTTTAATAATAATAAATTTTTAAAATCTAATATATTAACTCAGAATGCTTTAAATGAATTAGAAAAAATTGAAAGAGGTGATGTGGTTACTGGGGAAAGAAGGGGTCCCGAAGTTAATTTTTACTATAAAGGGTTTATAATTTCGGGCCAGGACCGGATTGCTCTTTTATCTAAAATTACAGCTGATGCAGCTGGAAGAGAAAGTGTTGAGTTTCTCAGAAAAAGAGTAGGACAGAAACTATTGCTTAGTGATGGAAGAGAGTATATAATAGATAGTATAGGTTCGGATAAATTAGTAATTATAGATAGCAAAAACGATGAGGTAGTTCGGAATATATCTATGGATATGAGCTTTTAACGGAGGAATTTATGCCTGAATTTTCCTATGTATGTTTAAATAAATCTGGAAATAAAATTACCGGGGTAACTGAAGCCCAGGATAAAGAACAGGCTAGGGCAAAACTCGAAAATCAGGGGTTTGTTGTTAAATCAGTTAAGTTTAAATCTGAAATGAGTCTTTTTCAGAGAATATTTTCTCCAAGTATCAAAGATAAAGATGTTTTTTTATTTACAAAATACTTAGGTGTAACGCTGAAAGCTGGTATTCCAGTTTTGAAATGTATAAATATACTGACGGGACAGATTGAAAATCTTAAATTTAAATTAAAATTAAAAAAAATAAAATCTGATGTTGAGGGTGGAAAACCTATTGCTGCTGCGTTTGGCGAACATCCTGACTGCTTTCCTTCAATTTACATAAATCTTTTACATGTTGGGGAAGAAGCTGGACTTTTATATGAGATGGTTATGAGATTGACCTATTTTTATGAAAAATCAGCCTATCTTAAAAAGAAAGTTAAAAAGGCAATGACCTATCCCCTTATGATTCTTTTTATAGCTTTTTGTATAACAATTTTTCTTCTTGTTGTTATAATACCAAGGTTCGAGGAGATGTTTTCTTCCTTCGGGGCTGATTTGCCCCTGTTAACTCAGTACGTCCTTGGGGTATCACATTTTGTGCGTACAAAAATTCATATTATCCTTGTGTTATTAATTGCCTTATTTGTGGGAATAAAATATGCACTTAAATATGAAAAAGTTACAAGGTTTAAAGATGTTGTAATATTAAAAATACCATTGGTTAAAAACCTGGTTATTAAATATGCGGTAGCCTCATTTACCCGGAATCTCGGGGTTATGCTCAGAGCTGGACTTCCAATTACTAAAGCGCTGGATATTACGGTCAGGGCAATTGATAATATACCTATTAAAGAACAGATGCAGACAGTAAAAGATGATGTTGAAGGGGGTGTTAATATTACAGATGCCTTCAGAAAATCAACTTTTATGCCCAATATGGTTGTGGAAATGATAAATATTGGAGACCAGTCTGGTGTTTTAGAGGATATGCTTACAAATATTGCAGATTTTTATGAAGACGAGGTTGATTCGCTGGTGGATGCGGTTACCGGTTTAATTGAACCTATTTTTATGGTTTTACTTGGTGCAATCATTGGTACTTTAGTACTTTCGATGTTTTTGCCGATATTTAGAATGTCGCAGGCTGTTATGCAACAAACATAAATATCGGGAGAGCAGATATGAAATTCATAAACAAATTAAACTCATTTTTATTTATTATTCTTATTTTTACTATTTTTACATATTCAAATATTAATGAGATAAGAAATGTTCAGATTCATGAAACTCCAAATCACGTTGAATTTCTTGTATCATTTTCGGCAAGTGATTTTGAATATTATCCGGCCACAGTTGGGAATCTTGTAAGAGTGGATTTTCCTAATACACGTTTTGGCAGGGGAGAAATCAGCGAGTCAGTTTATCGGGGCACTGTTATGATGTATAGAACAGAATATATTGATACTGATAGAAATTCTTTAAGACTTCTTATTACTATGACAGACCCTACTCCAGTTGATTTTGAAAAAACAGCCTCTTCTTTAAAAATTACTATTTCTAAAAGCAGAGAAAGAAGTGTTGAGGAAACCTCATTAATTGATGCCGAAGATAAAGTTGATAAAATGAAAGCGCAGGCGGCATATTCTAACGCAACAGAGGCTATGAGAGTTAAAGAGTGGAATAAAGCTCATCAGTATTTAAAAGACGCCGTTACTCTTGCTCCTGATAATGAGGAAATTAGAGATGCCTTAAATATTGTTCAGGAAAAAGTTATGGAACAGAAAGTTCTTGACAGCCGTCTTAAAGAGGCGTTTGAGTTATTCACCCAGGGCGATTATTTAAGAACAGTTGACGTGCTTGAAAGATTTAATGAGCAGCACGGTAAAACTGCCGAGTCTACATATTATCTTGCAAGAGCTTATTATGAGGTGAAAGACTATAAAAAAGCAAAAAATATGCTTGAATATTTAATAAATAATCATTCAGACTATGAGTTTATCAGTTCGGCTCAAATGCTGCTTGAAAGAGCAGAATATTATATTTCAAATAAGCTTGTTTCTGATGATTTAATAGATTTTTCAGCTGAAAACAAAAGTGTTCCCGAAGTTATATCATCACTTCTTTATGGAACCGGATACAAATATGAAATGCAGGAAAATATTACCAGACAGATTAATGTTGATATTAGAAAAAAAAGTCTGAAAGAGGCTCTTGATATTGTTGCAAAGGCAGGTGGTTTTGAGTATGAAATAGAAAATCAGATTGTTAAAATCAGACAGAAAAGAATAGAAGATAATTTAGTAAGTGAGCTTGGATTTAAAGATATGGTGATTGGTGATGTTCTAAATGCAATAGCAGATTTTATGCAGGTGAATATTATTTTATCTCCTGATATTGACAAATCAAGAAGAATTACATTTTTTATTGAAAATGCCGCAATTTCTCTTGAAGAATTTTTTGACCTTGTTCTTAAATCAAATGATTTAACTGCTATAGAATATAATGAAAATACATTTTACATTGAAGATTCTATGAAGGCAAAAACAAGCGATTATCGTCAGAGACACCCAGCTTATTTTGACCTTCAGTATATATCTCCGGAAGAAGCTCTGTACGCTTTAAAAAGTGTGAGACATTTCCGGGATATTCTTGATTTTGACAATATATCTATTTTTGATTTTGATAAAAATACCGCGATAATAAAAAACGAAACAAATTTTGGTGAATCAGATGATAGAACTTCAAGGTATGAGCGTGCTCTTGAAAGATTAACCGGAATAGAGGAAGACAGGGATGATTTAACGGCCAGGGATGACCTTATTGAAAGGTATGTTGATCATACTGTTGTAGAAGCGAGTAGAGGGGAAGAAATTATACAGGAAATTGAAACAATAACCCTTTTTGAAAATATGGATGTTGCAAAACCAGAAACATCACTGAATAGTTATGATGTTAAAATTTCAGATATGCGCGCCAGTCAGAGAAAGGTGAAAATGCTTTTTGCGTATGAAACTCGTGATAATATTGAAATTATCGAGTCTTTTCTGGAACAGATTGATGTTAAAAGACAGCAGGTTTTAATTTCAATGAAGGTGATGGAGGTAAACTCCAATTATACAGATGATTTAGGAATTGAAACAACATTTGATGGTTCAAAGGATTCTCTTAATGTGTCTAAGTTAAGTAATGTAAATGAACTGAAACTGGAATCAACGTTAAATTTTCTTGAGGAGAATAATAAAGGAAGATTAATTGCCTCACCTACAATAAGAGTGCTTGATGGACATTCCGCCAATATAGATATATTTAAGACTATTACTTTGAAAACTAAAGAGGCTAAAGAGGTTTCGGTTCCGGGAAGTGTTACAGACAGTGTTTCCCAAACAGGTGGAACTGACTGGAAAATTGTTGATATTTACCGTGATGTTGATTTAGGTTTGAAAATGGAAGTAATGCCGGTGGTTAATAAAGAAAATGAGATTACAATTGACGTTTCAGTTAATGAAACCGCAGAAAGCGGGACAACCCCAGAGGGAATTTTAATAATTGCTAATAGAAGTACAGACACAGTTGCGAGGCTGGGTGACGGCGAAACTGTTGTAATGGGAGGATTGATTAATAAAAGAGAATCAACATCACGAAGAAATGTCCCTGTTTTTTCCAGGCTTCCTCTTGTGGGTAGATTTTTCCGTCAAAAAGAACAGGTTGAGGAAGTTAATGAAATGGTAATATTTTTATCTGCCTATCTTGTGGATGAGGATGGAGAAAAAAGTGAGGTAGATATTGTCAATAATATTCAGAATGATGAAAGCGATTTTTCTAATGTTGTAAATGAACTGCGTTATAAATTAGATAAATGAATGAGCAAATATTTGATAAAGATGTTAGATTTATAAAAAATGTCGGCCCGAGACGGGCCGTAATGCTTGAAAAACTTAATATTAAAACCCTTATTGATTTAATTTATCATATTCCCGTCAGATATGAAGACAGAAGAAATCCAGTAAAGATAAAAAATCTTATAGAAGGCAGGGAGAGCCTGCTTCTTCTTGAATTATCAGATATCAGAGAAGTTCGCGCAAGACGTTTTAAAATAATAAAGCTTCGGGGCTTTGATGGAGAAAACTATATTGATATTGTTTTTTTTAATCAGGCTTATTTAAAAAAAAATTTTCAAAAAGGAGTTAAATATTATTTTTATGGAAAGCCCAAAAGAGAGCTTTATGGTTTTGTTTTAAATTCCCCGGACTTTGAAAAAGAAGATGGGAAAAATGAAAAAATAGTTCCTGTTTATGCGTTAACAAAAGGTATATCACAAAAAGTTATTAAAAAAATCATTTTAAATGCTTTTAATGAAGTAAAAAAAATAGAAATTCCGGATTATTTACCCCAGTATTTAAAAGAAAAATATGGTTTTTTTTCACCGGGAGAGAGCTTATTTCAAATACATTTTCCAGAGGATTTTAAAAAATTAAATCAGGCTCTTGATGGTATGAAATTCCGTGAAATTTTTTATCTGCAGACAGCTTTTTTTATTATTTCCTTTAAAAAGAAAATTCTATCCTCAAAAAAATTAAAAGTTAAAAAGTTTTTAGATAAATATAAAAAAGTTCTTCCATTCAAACTTACAAATGATCAGAGCAGAGTTATAGATGAAATAGCCGGGGAGCTTGAAGCACAAAAAAACGTTAACCGGTTGCTTCAGGGGGATGTTGGTTCAGGTAAAACAGCTGTGGTGATGTTTTTTTTAATAGCTGTTGTATTAAATAAATATAAGTCAATTTTCATGGCTCCAACGGAAGTTCTTTCAAAACAGCATTTTAAAAACATAAAAATATATGCAGATAAATTTAATATTAAAACTATTTTGCTGACTGGAGGTAATTATAAAGGGAAAAGAGGGCATGAAGAATTAATTGCATCTGATTCCCCCTGTATAATAATTGGTACACATGCTCTTATTCAGAAAAAATTAAATTATGGTAAAACAGGTATTATTATTATTGATGAACAGCACAGATTCGGGGTTGCCCAGAGAATGGAGCTTTCAAAAAAAACAGGCTGTAAAAATATAATTGTGATGAGTGCCACCCCAATTCCGAGAACGCTTGCTCTTACTTCCTACGGAGATATGGACTTTTCAAATATAAGAGAAAAACCGGCCAGAAGAAAAGAGGTAAAAACTTATTTAAGAGATGAAAAAGCTCTTACAAAAATTTATAATTTTATTAATGAAAAAATAAATAAGTTTAAAGAAAAAGCTTTTATAGTTACCCCTTTAATTGAGGAATCGCAAAAAATGGATTTAAAAGCTGCAGAGCAGGTTTACAAAGAGCTTTCAGAAAAATACTTTATAGGTAAATGTGGAATTTTACATGGTAGAATGAAATCGAAAGAAAAAGAAAAAATAATGGAACAGTTTATAAACGGCGATATTTATATTCTGATATCTACAACTGTAATTGAAGTAGGAGTGGATGTCCCAGAGGCCACAGTTATGGTAATTAAAAATGCAGAAAGATTTGGCCTTGCACAGCTTCATCAGCTTAGAGGAAGGGTTGGACGCTCACATAGACAATCCTATTGTGTTCTTGTTCATTCAGAGAATATTTCCTCTTATTCGATGAAACGTCTTCATAAGATGGAAGAAACTTTTGATGGTTTTGAACTAGCTGAAGAAGATATGAAACTGAGGGGAACCGGGGAGTTTTTTGGTTCAAGACAGCATGGCTTTGGTAATTTTAAATTTATTAATCCTGTTAAGGATTCTAAACTTATAGAAGCTTCCAGAAAAGAGGTATCTGCTATGTTTAAAATTTATAAATATGAAAATATACCAGAAAATCTTAAAAATTATATAAAAAATATTGTTTTAAAAAAATGGGAAATATTGTAATCTGTTTTATATGAGAATAATTTCAGGAAAATTAAAGGGCAGAAAAATATATTCAATTGATAATGTTAAAACAAGACCGCTTACAAATCATATTCAGGAAGCTTTGTTTAATATTCTTGGTGATGTAGAGGATGTATCGGTACTAGAACTTTATGCAGGTTTTGGCATGTTTTCATGGGAGGCTCTTTCAAGAGGCGCCGAACATGTTACCATGGTGGAAAAAAACCCCAGGTTAATACCAAAACTTAAGGCTACTGCCGAGGCTTTTGATTTAACAGAAAATGTGAATATTATTTGTAAAGATATATTTAAAGGTCTTAATTTAAACAAAAAATTTGACCTGATATTTGCAGACCCTCCATTTGGTTTAAATTTGTGCGAACATACTCTCAATTTAATTAAAAAGCTGAACTGTCTTAAAAAAAAAGGGTTATTTATTATGAGAAGGCATAAACGTGAAATAATAAAAGCTGATTCTTCGCTTCTTACACAGAGACGGTATGGTAATAATATAATTGAATTTTACAGGTTTAAAGATGAAAATAAAACCTCTTAGTCTTTTTTTTACAACTGTAACTACAATAATTATAATAATTTTTTTAATTCCCTTTCAGAGACAGATTTTTTTTACAACTCTTTCAACAGTTGCACAGGTTAAAATAAATTCATTAAATTTTTTCAGTTATATAAAAGTAAAAGAAGATATAAAAAAAATATGTTCTGAATTTGAGAAAAAATACTCGGTTAACAGAAAATCCAGCTATATATTTAAATTAAACCAGGAAAAACAACTTAATAATCCATCAGAAGATTTTCAAGAAATTATTCAGAGGGCTGTACAGATGTCTAAAAAAACAGACGGGCACTTTGATATTACCACCCAACCGCTTTTAAGGTTATGGGGGTTCGATAATCAAAAATATAAGTTGCCTGAAAAAAATCAAATAAAAAATAAACTTCAAGAAGTAGGATATAAAAATATTAAAATTACAGAAAACACTGTAAAGTTGAAAAACAATGCTCGGATAAATTTAGGGGGGTTTGCAAAAGGAACTCTGGTGGATTTAATTTTTGAATATTTAAATCAAATGAATTTAAACGAGTTTATTATTGATTTAGGCGGGGATTTAAGAGTGTTTTCAAAAGATGAAAATAGAATTTTTAAAATTGGAATAAAACATCCGGTTGAACCCGGAATAATTAAGGTAATAGAGCTGAACTCAGGAGAAGCGACAGCCACTACCGGTGATTATGAGAGGAGTTTTCAAGTTGAGGGACAAAAATATCATCATGTGCTTTCGCCCTTTACCGGTTATCCAGCTGGTAAGTTTAATTCTGTTACAGTAGTGGCCAAAAAGGCCGAAAGGGCAGATTTTTTATCAACAGCTCTTTTTTTAACTGGATATGAATGGACAGTTGAAAAAAAAGATGTTCTTTCTTTTAGTGAAATTTATTTTATAAACAATGAATATGAAGAAAAAATTAAAATTATATCAAAATAAGGACTCTATTTTATATATTTTGGCCTTTTTTCTTTTTCTTTTTCTTTTTTTATTTAATACAGTAAACTCAGAAGAAAAAAAGAAGGTTATTATTATAACTCCAGACAAAAAGTATGAATATTCTATGAATAAAGATAGACAGGTTGAAATTAATCAGGCCTCTGTAAATATTAAGGAAGGCGGGGTTTTCATAAAGGAAAATATCTGTCCCCATCAGATTTGTGTTAATAAAGGTATGATTTCAAAAGAAGGGGAGTTTATAATTTGTGTCCCTCAGGAAATAAATATAAAAATTATAGGAGAATCCAGACTTGATGGAGTTACGTGGTAATCATAAATTAATATTATGCTCTATTTTAATTTCTTCTGCTTTTATTTTAAATATTATTGACAGAAGCATGTTTTCGTTTACCCCTATGATAAGGGTTGGACTGGCAAATATTCCTGTAATCATATCAATTGAAATTCTTGGGTTTAAAAACAGTTTTATAATAGTGATTTTTAAAATATTGCTTAATTCTATGCTTTATGCGGGGATTAATCTGGTGATAGCCGGTCTTGCTGCAAGTGGAGGGTTTCTATCTTTTTTTACTATGTGGATATTAAGAAAAAAAATGAATTTTTCTATTATACCAGTTAGCATGTGGGGTGGCATTTCCTCGACTTTTGCCCAGGTTACCTTTTTGACACTTGTTTTAAATACTGAGTTTCTTCCTCTCTTTAAAACTTTGTTTATATTTGGTATAATTAATGGAATCTTAACAGGTATTGCTTCTTTTTTTGTTATAAAACAACTTCACAGATTATGGAAATAAAGAATTAATACCAGAGGATTAAGGTTCAGCAATTCTCAATGAAAATAGAGAAAATCCTTGATTTGATGGGGTCAGCGCCGACATCACTTTGCGAAAAAGTAAAGTGTGTAGGCCTGACCACTAAAGGATTTTCGGCTAAATTGAGAATTGCTGATTAAGGTTATAACTGCTGATAATTTAAAAGGAATAGTCTGAATGAATAAAGTTGTGTTAAAAACGGGAATAGTTAGAAAAGTCAATCCAGATAATGATTATGTAACAGTATCTCCCCTTACAAAAATAGAGTCAGAAATCGAGGTTAAGTCCAAGTGGCCTCTTAACAGGGGAGATATTGTCAAATACGCATATTTTACTCCTAAACTTTATTTTCATAAATTTCTGATTAATATTGTTCCTTTTATAGATTTTATATTTTTTTATCTTTTAAGTCATTATTTAATTCTTTATCATTTTAATAATTATATTGAATATATACAGATTATAAACTTTGTTGCAGGTTTTCTTGGTTTTTTATCCTCAAAGTCGGCTGTGATTTATTTTGATCAGAAAACATCTCTGCTGGATGAGTATAAACCGGTTATTCTTGCTGTGATGAAAAAGAAAGAAGAACATAAAAAAAGTGATAGTTGAATTTGGCAATTCAAATATAAAAGTAAAAAAAAATGAAACAATTAAATCTTTTGATAATTATGAGAGATTTCTTGAGTATTCTATTAGTTATGAAACCAAAATATGGGCAGTTTTTACTTCATCAAAATACAAAAATAAATCAATAAAAGATTTAAAAAACATTTGTATTTTAAACAAGGAAAATATTTCCCTCAACCTTCATTATGAGTATGACTTTACCGGGCTCGGAATAGATAGAATACTTATTGCTGAATATATTTATGAAATAATAAAAAAAGATTTTGTTTTTTACAGTTTCGGAACTGCAACAACCGTTAACCTTATTAAAGATGGTGTTTTTAAAGGAGGATATATTGTTCCCTCCAAAAATATGATGTTAAAGGGGTTTGAAACAATTAAAGAAGTAAAAAAAAATTTAAGCTCTCAAACAAAAACAGCAAATAATCCTGTAAATACCTCTCAGGCGTTATATTCAGGAATTTATTTAATGCAGTCTGAATTTTTAAAAAAAATTATAAAAAAACATATTAATATAAAAAATATTTTTATCACAGGTGGTGAAGCTTTAATTCCATTTTATCTTTTTGAAAATTTTTATTATGATAAAGAGCTTATTATTAAAGCTATTGAATATATAATTCAAAATAAAAAACTATGATAAAAGAACTCAAAATAAAAAATAAAATTTTAAAAAATAATATTATAACGGCACCGATAGCCGGTTATACAGATTTGCCCTGGCGTAAACTAATAAAAAAAATGGGAGCCTCCCTTATTTTTACTGAAATGATAAGTGTTGAGGCGCTTTGCAGAGAAAATGAAAAAACTCTGAAAATGCTTGATTATTATGAGGCTTTAAGTTGGGATCCATTTTTTTCTATTCAACTCTTTGGTAATAAAGTTGCTTCTTTTTTAAAATCAATTGAAATTCTTGAAAAAAAATTCCCATATGAATTTATTAATATAAATATGGGGTGTCCTGTTAAAAAAGTGCTTAAGGCTAAAGCTGGCTGTTATTATTTAGATAATATAAATGAAGCAATTAACATAATTAAAAAAATTAAAAAAGAGTTCCCTGAAAAAATATTAAGTATTAAAACAAGAACCGGTATAAATAATTCTGATGATAAAGGGTTGCAACTTTGTAAGGCTGCTTCTGAAGCAGGGGTTGATTTTATTATTGTGCATGGTAGAAGTAAAAAAGATTTTTTTTCTGGAAAGGTAGATTATTTAAAAATAAAAGAAATAAATAATTCAGTAAATATTCCTGTTATAGCAAACGGCGACATAAAAACATTAAATAATATAGATGAAATTTTAAAAAAAACTGGATGTGAAGGTGTTATGATAGGCAGAGGTTTTTTTGAGAATCCTTTTTTAATTAAAAATGAAGAAGGAAGTAAGGGTAATTTTTTTGGAAAACATTACAAAGAAATGATAAACTATTATGGCAGAGATAAAGCGTATATATTAATAAGAAAATTTTTTCCTTATTATAAAAAAAATTTTAAAAAAAAGATTAAACATCTCTTAATCAGCTCCAGAAGTTATTATGATTTTGAAAAAATATTAAAGGAAGAAGGAATTATATAATGGGCAAAAAACTCAATATAAGAAGAATAATGAGAGAAATAGCTTTAAAGATACTTTATCAGCTTGAGTTTGATTCAAATTTTTTTAAAAAACATTTGTTGGAAGAACAAATAAAGAGTCTGTTTTCTGAAATGGTAGAGGACGCAGAAATCAGAAAACCCAATATTAAGCAAGCTCAGAATCTTATTGAAGGTGTAATAAACTCAAGAGAAAATCTTGATAACAAAATTAAAGAGTTCAGTGATAACTGGGATTTTGAAAGAATCAGTCTTATAGAGCTTAATATATTAAGGATTGCAATTTATGAGTTTGAAAATATAGAAAAAATCCCTGGTATAGTTACAATTAACGAGGCAGTTGAGCTTTCCAAAACTTATGCTGACTCGGGTTCATACAGATTTATTAATGGGATTTTAAACAGCGTAAAAGTAAGTGGTAGAATTCAAAAATTTTAACGGGGGTTTTTTAGGTGAAAATTGAAAGAGATCTTGTAAGTAAAGCTTTGGTTGAGGCTGGACTTGTAAATAAAGAAAACATGATTAAAAGTCTTGCAGAACATAAAAAAAGTGGTGAAGGGCTTGTTTATATTCTGCTTAAAAATAAATATATTTCTCAAAAAAAACTGCTCGAATTTTATGAAAAAAAATTAAAAATTTCCTATGCTAATCTTTCAAATTATCTAATAGACCCTAAAGTTGTAAAAACAATTCCGAGAAACATTGCACAGCAGTATCGTTTAATAGCAATATTAAGGGTGAAAAACACTCTTTCGGTAGCGATGGTTGACCCTTTAGACAGTTTTATTATTGATAGTCTGAAAAACATAACTGGCTGTGAGATTAAACCACTGGTTTCTACTGAGCAGGAAATAAGCGAGGCTATTAATAAGTATTATGATATGGAAGAAAAAGTATCTAAAATTAGTGATACAAATGAACTTCATAATTATACCCAGAAAATTCATGGTATAGAAGACCTGGGGTTTAAAAATTTTGATGCTGTAAGTATAACTCAGGGTGAAGGGGCTCCTGTAATTAAGCTTGTTAACCTTATTATGGAAAAAGCTGTTGAGTATGGGGCCTCAGATATTCATGTCGAACCTGATGATAAAGTTGTAAGGACACGTTTCAGAATTGATGGCATGCTGCAGGAAGTTATGAGCCTTCCTAAAAAGTTAGAAGCACCCGTAGTTTCAAGAATTAAAGTAATATCAAATCTTGATATAGCTGAAAAAAGGGTTCCGCAGGACGGAAGAGTAAAAATAAAATCATCGGATAAGGAACTTGATGTCAGGGTTTCAACTTTTCCTACTGTTCACGGAGAAAAGGTTGTAATAAGAATTCTTGATAAACAGAGTGAAGTTTTTAATCTTGAGGAGCTGGGATTTTCAAAAGATGTATTAAAAAGTTTTTCTTCTGTTATTGTAAAACCAAATGGAATTATTCTGGTTACTGGTCCTACTGGCTCGGGTAAATCAACAACTCTTTATTCAGCAATGGATAAAATAAACTCTATAGATAAAAATATTGTAACAATTGAAGACCCTGTAGAGTATCAGCTTCCGCTGATTAATCAGTCTCAGGTGAATCCTAAAGCTGGATATGAATTTGCCAATGGACTAAGATCTATTTTAAGACAGGACCCGGATGTTGTGATGGTGGGAGAAATAAGAGATTATGAAACTGCCGAGATTTCCATAAGAGCAGCCCTGACCGGTCACCTTGTGTTTTCAACTGTTCATACAAATGATTCGGCCGGAGCGGTTACCAGGCTTATTGATATGGGAGTTGAACCCTTTCTTGTTGCCTCTTCTGTAATATGTATGATGGCACAGAGGCTTGTAAGAAAAATATGTCCGGACTGCAAAACAGAAGTTAATATGAAAAAAGACGTCCTTAATAAAATTTTTTCTCTGGCAAAAGTGGAACCTGATAAAAATCAGAAAATATATGTTGGCCGGGGTTGTCAGAAATGTAAATTCTCTGGTTATAAAGGAAGAATTGCAATAAATGAAATAATGATTCCAAATGAAAAAATCAGGGAGCTTATTGTTTTAAAGTCTGCAACCAGTGTGATAAAAACAGAGGCAAGAAAGTCTGGCATGTTTACTCTAAGAGAAGATGGTCTGAGAAAAGTTCTTGCTGGTATAACTACTATTGAAGAGGTTGTTCGTGTAACTCAGATGGATGATGAATAAGATGGATAAAATAAAAATTAAAAAACAGATACAGGTTAGATATTCGGAGGTTGATAAAATGGGGCGAGCCTATAATTCCCATTATTTTACCTGGTTTGAAATAGGAAGAACTGAATTTTTCAGGAAAAAAAACATTGTTTATAAGGACATTGAAAATAAAAAAGGGTTTTTTCTTCCTGTAAGAGAAGCTTATTGCAAGTTCAAAAAACCATGCTTTTATGATGATATTTTAAATATTGAAACACAATTTGAAATTCTTGACTCAAAAAGAATTAAATTTAACTATTTAATAAAAAAAGAAAGTGATAATAATATTTGTGCTAAAGGTTTTACTGTTCATGTTTTTATAGACAAAGAATCAAAAATGTATTCAATACCATCTTTTATTAAGGAATTATGAACAGCAATATTAAAAACGAATTAAAAATTATATTAGATAAGGTTAGTTCATTCTGTAACTGGGAAATATCTTCCCGGATTATTCACAGTTCTAATTTGATTACGGATAAAAAAGAACTTGAGTTTAAGATAAATAGAATCAAAGAGCTTTCAGAAAGTTATATTAACCATGATTTTTACTTTTTAAATTCAACTTCTCCTGAATCGTTTATTCAAAAAACTGCTATAAAAGGTAATATTTTTGAGAAAGAAGAAATAGAATCTTTTTATTTACTTGTAAAAAATTCTAAAAAATTTTATGAAAAGTTTAATAGAAAAGAAGAGTTTCCTGTAAATAATGAAATTTCAAATCAGATACCAGTTGAGTTTATAAAAGAATTTAAAAATAAATTTGATTTTGTGTTTGAAAATAACAAATTTGTTGAGGGAAATATTCCGCAGGTAAGTATTTTATTAAATCAGATAAATCAGAAAAATGAAGAAATTTTAGGTAAAATAAACTCATTTATTAATCAGAATGAAGAAAAGCTCTCAGACACCTTTTATAAATATGTTGATGACCGTTATGTAATACCGTTTAAAAGGACAAACACCCCGAAAAAAAATGTACTGGCACATTATTATTCTGATTCGGGAGCTACATTATATGGAGAGCCTTTCTGGCTTGTTGAGCTCAATAACAGTATTATTGAGCTTAAGGGTAGAAAAAAGAAAATAATATATAACTTTTTTAAAAAAATTTCGAATTTTATTATAGAAAACAATTATTTTATTAAGCAAATGTACGATTTTTTTATTAAGGCAGATATTGCATTTGCCAAATCAAAATATTTAGCCTTAAATAAAACCTACCCTTATATAAGCTCAAGAATTTATTTGTCGTCTGTTCATAATCCTCTGATTGAAGAAAAAAAATCAATTCCAGCAGATATAATTTTTACGGAAGATAAAGATTTATTTCTTATAACTGGACCCAATGCTGGTGGGAAAACTGTAGTTTTAAAAACATTATATTATTCAGCTCTTCTTTTTCAGATGGCTATTCCGATTAGCTGCGATGAGGGCTCTGAAATACCTGTTTTTTCTCAAGTGTTTGGGGTTTTCGGGGATGAATCTTCTATTTTAAACGATATGTCCACTTTTTCCTGGCATCTAAAGCAGATATCAGACATTTTGGCCTCTTCAGATGAAAAAACAATTGTTTTAATTGATGAAATTACTTCCGGGACTGACCCGGAAGAGGGTGCTGCCCTTGCCGTAGCTATTATTGAGGAGTTTATAGAAAAAAAAGTAAAGGTGGCAATTACAACTCATATAAATAAAATAAAATATCATTTTTTTAAAAAAAGTTTTGTTCAGTCAGTTTCAATGCTTTTTGATATAAAAAAAAATATTCCTCTGTTTAAGTTAGATTATAATTCTGTGAATTCCAGCTATGCTTTTGAAATCGCAAAAAAAAGTGGAATTGACAGGTTAATAATTAATAAAGCAATGAAGTACAGAAAAGAAAACAGTTTTGATACTGAGGAGTTTATAAAGGCCCTTAAAGATGAGAAAGAAAAATTAAGAATAGAGAAGGAAAAAATTATCAAAAACAATATTTATTTAGAAGAAAAACAGAAAGATTTAGATTTTACAAGGAACAAGATTGAAAAAGATATGAATAAAAAATTTTCTAAAAAACTCGATAAGCTTGAAAAAGAATTTTCAGAATATAGAACAAAGGCCCTTGATAAATTTGAAAAAGTAAAATCAAAAAAAGATGTTGCAGATTTTTATGAACCTGTAATCCAGATAAAAAAAATTAAAAAAACTCTTAACCCACAAGAAGAATTGCCAAAGCTTTTAAAACCACAGGCCAAAGATTTAAAAAAAGGGAGCGAAGTTTTTATTAAAAGTTTAAATACCGAAGGTATATTAGAAAAGAAAGAAAAAGGTAAAATAGTTGTTTCTATAAAAGGGAAAATTTTTACTACTGATTTTAATAATATTTTTTTAAAAAAAGAAAAAAAATCCGAAAAAAACAAGTCAAAAACTAAAGTTAAAATGAATTCCCCGGAAAAAAGCGAAATTAAAGTTATTGGATTAAATATAGAAGATGGAATTGAAGAGGTTGAAAAGTTTCTTCAACTGGCTTTTTGTTATAAAACTTCGATTATCCGTATAGTACATGGTAAAGGTATTTTAAGAAAAGAAATTCTTAAATATTTAAAAAATGACAAAAGAATAAAAAAAATAGAATTTGCGGACTATTTCTCCGGTCAGGACGGTGTTTCTGTTGTTGAATTAAATTTGTAACAATATGTAACTTTCTTTATTAAATTTTTTAACTTACAATAATAAATGTAAATAAAAATAATGCAGGGGGTCTTTAAAATGAAAAAGACAACAATCTTACTGATAGTTTTAGCGCTCGTATTCAGTACAACTTTTTTTAACAATGCTTTTTTATTGAATGAAGATGATATGGAAGCAATTACAGGTAGAGGCGGTAAAGGAAGTTCAGGCGGAAGCGGGTCTGTTTATGAACCACCAGCTGATCCAGATGGACTTACAAGCTGGGAATTTTATGATAAATTTGTCGAAGATTCTTTTTATTACTGGAACGAAGTTGAGCATTCACCTTATGGAAATGGTTATACTGATACAAACAACAGTGGTAATCCAGATGTTCATGATGGTTCAGTTATTATAGAAACTCTTAATAATATGGGTTATGATGTTCCAGAAACAACAATTGATGGTTTATACTATAATTACTATACAGAAGCTGGATATGATATCAGAAATGAAGACCAGCATACTAAAGATGATTTCAGATATACAAAATCAAATCTAACTGATGAAGAAGACCTTAAAGATGGTGACTACTGGAAGTTAGACAAAGGTGATTTAATATTTATTGATTATAATCAGGATTTTGTATGGAACAATGCCGCAATATATATGGGATGGTATGGCGGCTATTCAAATGCTGCTTTAATTGCAAATGATTATTATGGTACTGTTCAGGTTGTTGACCTTGATTATGATAATGTGATAAACATGGATATAGCTTATGGTTATTCTGATTCAAGAACACTTGACTACTACAATATAGAAAAATATTTTTAATAACTAATTTAAGGCGAATTTTTTCTTAATAAACTTTAAGGGTGTCTGATTACAGACACCCTTCTTTTATTATAAAAAGGAGATTTTATGAAAAACAGGAGAAGCATATTCATTCTTTTTATTTTTATCTGCATTCCGATTTTTTCTGCCATGGATTTTTCAGAAATTAAGCAAAGAATAAATTCTGGTGATTTAGCCGGGGCTATTTCAGAAATAAAAAAATATGAGGAGTTTGACGATAAAAATCCCTATTTATATGAGCTCAGGGGAGACATACAGATGAAACTGGGGAATTTAAGAGAGGGGCTTAGAAGGTACAGGCAGGCTTTAATTAATGCACTCGAAGAAGAGCATCGGGAAGCGCTACTGACTATAATAGAAAAAGTTAATTTTAAAATATATCAGGAAAGATTTAAAGAGCTTCCTAAAATGGAAGATTATAATCAAAAGAAAATTAACATTTCCCGCGCGCAAAACAAAAATCATGAATTAATAGATTTTGATTATAATTTTGGTTTTGATACTTTTGGCAGAAGACTCTATGGACCACAGTCTTTTTATATAAAAGATAATAAAATTTATATTATTGATAATATTAATTTCAGGATTACTGTATTTTCTGCAGAAGGTGAATTTATCGAAAAGTTTGGCCAAAAGGGAAGAACTTCCGGGGGGCTTTTCCGTCCCGCAGATATTATAGTTGATAGAGATGATAACGTTTATGTAATGGATATGTCACAAATTCTAAGACTTATAAAATTCGATAAAGATGATAGAAGCTCATCAGAAACTCGAATTCGACAGTTTGAGCAGGTTGATTTAATGCTTTGTTCTGAGAAAGATATTTATATAAAGGGAGTTATGAATCATGAGAAAAAATCGGTCCTTTATAATATTGAAGAAAAATTATTTGAAAAAATTCCCGATATTTATGGTGACGGGGAGTTTTTTTTAACAATCGAACCGGTTCTTGGAAGATTACACAGGTTTAACAGCGAAAAAAAACTTGAATGTGTTTTTGAAGTTAATTATCCTGAAAAAACGACCGCCTGGTCTCTTATTTATGCGGATAAAGAATGTTTTATTATTTCTGCCAGGTATATTACCTCAAGAGAAGAAGAAAATTTTGAGTTTGAAACTGGAATATATAAAATTTCATATGATGGAGAAGTTTTAAATTCTTTTTCTTTTGATTCCAGGCTGGCCGGGGATATTATTCGAACACGCTCTTACTTCTATCAAAAAGAAAAAAACACCTTATATTTACCTCAGATAAAAGAAAATGAGTATAGAATTTTGAAATTTAAACGTTTTTAAATTATAATTTCTTTAATGCTTAGAGTTAGAATTGCGATAATTATATTATATAAAGATAAAATGCTTTTTGTTAAGCATCGAAAAAACGGACGGGAATACTGGCTTTTACCCGGTGGTGGACTTGAGATAAATGAAACTATTGAAAGTTGTGCCGTTAGAGAGGTAAAAGAAGAAACCGGTCTGAATATTTCGCTGGGCAAACTGGTTTTTACCAGTGAGTCAATAAATCCTAACGGAAAAAAACATATTATAAACATGTTTTTTTTAGGTTTTTTAAAAGACCGCGAGGTTAAATTTTGTATCAGTGATAGCGATATTTATGATGTTAAGTTTTTTGGAGTAGATGAGTTTGAAGAAATTACAGTTTATCCAAATATTAAAAAAGAACTGGTTGACGCTTGGATAAAGAATTTTAAACACAATATCAGGCATTTAGGAAACAGGTGGGAATAAAGTAATGATTATTAGAAAAAAATTTGATTCAGCAATTAAAGAGTATAAAGAAAAAATAAAAAATTATCCCGGAGATTATTCAAATTATTATAATCTGGGGAAACTTTATGAGGTAACTGGTCAATTTGATGAGGCCAGCTCTGTTTTGAAAAAAGCGCTTCAGATTAATGGTTCAATTCCTCAGATTTATATTGCCCTTGGAGATGTTAATAAAAAAAATAATTTGATTAATCCTGCAATAAAAAATTATTTAAAAGCTGTGGAAATTGATAAAAAAAACGTTCAGGCACACTTGAAACTTGGAGTTTCATGTAAACACGCGGATAAAATAGATGATGCAATAATTTATTTTAATAATGCCATTAAATATGATAAAAAATGTTCATATGCATATCTAAATCTAGCTCAGATTTTTATGGATAAAAATCTTCCAGATGTTGCGCTTTTGAATTTAAAAAAAACACTTAGTATTAATCCTAATTATTCTTATGCGCATTTTCTGCTTGGAAAATTATATGAAAAGACAGAGGAATATTCAAAGTCTTTGCTTGAGTATAATAAAGTGGTTCTTATTAACCCGGATGATATTTATGGATTATCCAGGCTGGGTTATATATACCTTCAGCTTGGAGAATGTAATAAAGCACTTAAATACTGTAAGTCGGCCATATTAAAAGATCAGAATAATGCATATGCCCATTTGAATTATTCTTTAGTTTTATTAGAGCTCAAACAATATGAAGAGGCTATAACAGAGTTAAAAAAAGTTATTAATATAAACAGAGAAATACCGGAAGTTCATTATTATCTTGCAGTTGCCTACACTCAGATTAATATGTATGATTCTGCGATAAATCAGCTGGAAAAATCACCTTCTAAAGATTATAAGAATTACTTAATGCTTGGAAAAATTTATAAAAAGAAAAATTTTGCAGCTGACGCTGAGAAGAATTTTTTAAAAGCACTCTCAATAAACCCGGTTTCAGGTGAGGCCTATTATAATCTGGCAACTGTGGCAAAATCACGTGGTAAGCTTGATAAGGCTATAGAATACCTTAATAAGGCTATAGATTTAGAACCTGATAATTTTAAATCCTATAATCTTATGGGGGATATTTTTTCCGAGAGAGGAAATTATGATGAGGCTGTAAAACTATGGAAGAAGGCTGATGAATTTAAGCCTGTAGAAACTTCAGCTAACGAGCCAAAACAATCTATAAAAAGGAAAAAATCAGATTCTGAAGATGATATTCAAAGACTCAGACAGGCACTGATTATTGATTCAAATTCTTCAAAACTTCATTATGAGCTTGCCTGTCTTTTAAAAAACAAAGGATATACTCAGGAGGCTGTGGGTGAATTTAAAAAAGTTCTTGAGTTGAATCCAGGGGACAAACAGGCTCAATATTATCTGGATGTTTTATTAAAAAAAATGGGGTACTTTGATTCAGAAATAGCTAAATGGGAAAAGGCTGTTTCAAAAAAACCAACTGATGTAAAACTTTTATATAATCTAGGCAAAGCATATGAAAAAAATGGAAATATTGAAAAAGCAATTCTTGAATGGGAAAAGGCAATAGCTATCAATCTTGAGTTTTCAGAGGCACTATTAAGCCTTGGTTATGCATATAAGGCAAAAGGCAACAGTGATAAGGCTCAATATTATTTTGATAAATCTCTTATTATAGAGCCGGATAATCTTGAAGCTGGACTTAATCTTTCAATTTTATATAAAAATACGGGTAAACTTGAAGAGGCAATAAATTTATTAAAGAGAATGATAAAAATAGATAATAACTTTGAGTTTAATTATCAGCTTGGTCTTGTTTATAAGATGACCGGGAAATTTGATTTAGCGCTTGTTTATTTAGAGCAGGCCTGTAAAATCGATAACAGAAGTATTGATTTGCTTTATAATATGGCCTATATATATATGAAGCTTAAAGAATTTGACAAAGCTCTTTTATTTGCAGAAAAAGTTATTGAAATAAATAAAAATTTTGGTGCAGCCTATTATTTAATTGGAAATATTCATAAAATACGGGGTGATTATGACAGGTCAATTCATTATCTTAATAAAGCGGTTACAAAAAATCCAGATGATCAGTTCGGGCATTATCTTCTGGGGTTGGTTCTTAAATCTTCCGGTAATCCAGAAGAGGCTCAGAAGGAGTTTCAGAAAGCTTTAACTCTTAATCCAGATGATATATATGCTCATACCAACCTGGGTATGCTTTATTATGATCAGGGCAATCTTGATGAGGCTGTTAAAGAGTTTCACAGAGCTATGATAATAAATCCTCAGGATGAGTTTGTGCTCTATAACCTTGGGCTTGCATATTATGATAAAAAAATGCTGGAAAATGCAATTTCAGTTTGGCGACAGCATATTAAAATTAATCCTAACGATCCTTATGTTCATTATAATCTGGGATATGCATATGAAGAAGTGGGTATGCTTAAAAATGCTATCGAAGAGTGGGAAATTGTTTTAACCCTGGTTGATGAAAACTCCAGACTGGGTAAATTCTCAATAGATGCAATAAAAAATGCACATCATACATTATAAGTTGAAAGGAATTTTATGAATATACTAGTTGGAATGAGTGGCGGAGTTGATTCGTCAGTTACCACACTGCTTCTTTCAGAGCAGGGAAATAATGTTACAGGAATGACGCTGAAGCTTTATAATGAGTTTCAGAATACATGCTGTTCCGATTCGGCAATTATGGATGCAAAAGCAATTTGTGAAAAACTTGGTATTTCACATATAAAAGCAGATTATGAGAAAGAGTTTTATTCAGAAGTAGTAAAACCATTTATAGATGAATACCTTAGGGGAAATACTCCCAACCCATGTATAGAATGTAATAGACAAATTAAATTTAAACTTCTTTTAGATGAAAAAGAAAAACATGGTGCAGATTATATTGCCACTGGCCATTATTGTAATATTGAAAATATTTCCGGTAACTGGTCTATAGTTCAGGGAGAAGATGAAACAAAGGATCAGAGCTATTTTTTATACCCGCTGAGGGAGGAGTGGCTGCCTTATATACTGTTTCCTCTGGGGAAACTTCATAAAAAAAATGTAAAGGAAAAGGCGGCTTTGTATGGATTTGAAAAAATAAAAAATAAAAAAGAAAGCTTTGAAATATGTTTTATTCCAGATAGTTATAAAAAGTTTATATTACAGAAAGTTGGAACAATTCATGGAAAAATTATCTTATATCCTGAGATGAAAGAAATTGGAACTCATAATGGAATTTATAATTTTACTAAAGGTCAGAGTCGTGGTTTAAAAGTAAGCATAGGAAAAAAACTTTATGTTAAGGAAATAGATTCTCAAACCAACGTTGTTTATGTTTCTGATGAAAAACATCTTTATTCTACGAAAGCTGTTTTAAAAAATGTTAATTTTTTTACAATATTTAAAAACAGAATTCAGGATAAAAATTATTTTAAGGCAAAAATTCGTCATTATGCTCCAAAAGTTGATATAAAAATTCTTCAATATGATATTAACAGCAAAGAGGCAGTAATTGAGTTCTTGAAACCTGCTAAATCTGTAACTTGCGGGCAGTCAGCTGTTATTTATGATGAAAAGACTCTTATGTTTGGCGGAATTATTTCTCGCGCTCTCTGAGCTTGAACTCGTTTATTCCTTTTGTTAATTCGTAAACGGTTTTTTTAATATTTTCGGTAATTTTTTTTAATTCTTCTTCTTTAGAGTTTTCAATTTTATTGGCATAATTCTCTAATGAGTTTATTTTATTTTCCATTCCTATAAGCTCAGAGTTAAGCTTTTTAATCATAGAATTAATTAAATCGGCAAGATTTTTAAATTCATCATCTTTTCTTAAATTAAATTTAACTGTAAGGTCTTTTTCTGAAACAAGTTCGATTGCCTTCTCAAATCGGTATATAGGGCCGGCCATTGTGTGGGTTAAAAAAACTCCAATTATAATAATCAGAACTATTGAAATAATCTGGGCAATAATTATTGAGGGAAGCAGAAAGTTACCATCGGTGATTCCAAGTATTCCTGACAGGTCAACCGCACCGCTTAAAAACGCATAAATCAGAGAAGCGGTAATGTTTGTAGAAAAAATTACTATCAGGGAAAAAACAAAAATTAATTTATACTGAAATGGTTTGTTAATTAAAAATTTTTTTCTTTTCAAAAAAACCTCCAGGTAATTATTTTAAGAGTATAATATTAAGTAGAAACATTTAATATTTTACAAAAAATTTGATTAAAAGTCTAATGAAAAATTTATTTATCAGCAATTATCAATAATGTTTAGAAACAGAACGGGGTCGCTTTATTAAAGTTATTGTTTGTTTTTTACAAACAAGTAATTTTTTGTCTATGACAAAAAAGTTATTGCTTAAACTTCGTTTAACCAAGTTATTATTTGCTTTGCAAATAAGTCATAAACAAATACTTTTAATGCTCTAACTTGAGCGAAGGTCAAGTAAAGTCGATGTCATCGACAGTAAAGTCAGCTAAAGCTGAC
>JBNJGP010000015.1:0-37860 GCA_051747805.1 Candidatus Muiribacteriota bacterium | reverse complement strand
TGTCATCCCTGCGAAGGCAGGGAACCATACATGACCGGGGTGACATCAAAATCATGCAAATTATTCACAGAAACATTAAAGTTAAAATTTATTACGAAACAAAATCAAGCTTAAATTTGAGCTCGGCTCAGACCCCGTTCTGTTTCTAAGAATTATTGAGAATTGCTGTGTATTCATCAGTTAATTTGAAAAAAAATTAAATATATTTTATAATTGAAAGATAATTAGTTTTTGATTTTAGTATATGTTTTGCGAAAAATATTAAAAAAAGGAATTTAAATGAATAAAAAAGGCTTTACAGTTACAGAAATCATGATAGCCCTCTTTTTCTTTGCTCTCGTGGTAATTCCCTATGCTGCACACCTTGTAAACAGCACACGTAATATTCAGAAAATTTCAAACTATAATGTAGCAATACTTCTAGTTCAGGAGGCATTAGAAGCATGTAAATCCTATCATTTTGAGCTCCTTGATAAAGATGATTCAGGCGACCTTGGGTTTGATGAAGAGTTTTTTTTAGAAAGTGCGTTTCAAACAGGAGTAAGACCAGGAACAGATGATACTTCAGATTATGACGGACCTGCAGATATCTCAGATTTAAATGTGGCCGATGATGACGATGACCTTTACTGGCGCGCAGCAAAAATACAGGGTGTATGGTATACAAGAGATGTCGAAATAAATGAAGTTAAACCCAGAGGGGAATCCATAGAAAAAGTTAACTTAAAATCAGTTCATGTGACCGTAACATGGAAAAGCGGCACAAAGAATATTTCTTATTCTGCGTCCACTGTTATCGGGAGGTAATTTTTTTGAAAAAACGTGGCTTTACACTTGTTGAAATAATAATAGCACTTGCTCTTTTAGGTATTCTTCTTACAATTGTTAACAATGTTTTTTTAACCGGGACAAATGCTTATAGAAAAGAAATAGATGCCTTAACAATTGTGGACAGGGGCAGAAATGCAATGATTAGAATGAGAAGAGATATAAGAAATGCAAATCATCTTATAATGCCCGGTCCTACCGGTGAACCCAAAGATAAACTTGTTATGGTGAAGCATATGATAGATTTCAACAGACCACCTGAAAATACCCCCGATTACGAGGAATCCCCAGTATATTTTGAAAATCTAAAGATTTCATACTATCTTGAGGAACCTGAGTATGGACCTGATGAAAACTGGAAAAAGGAAAAATATAAAGATTTAAAACTTCTTGTAAGACATTTAGAGGGTGTTGATGAGGACGGAAATCAACTTGATGAAAAAGAAATATTAAACCGTGATGCCAAAAGTATTACTTTTAAAAGAGAAACCCTGAAATTTTCAAATATCTCACCTGAAACTTTGAAATTACCGGTAGAAGGGGGGATATCGGCTGATAATGTAATTATTAATCTTGTGCTGAAAAGTTACCGAGAAGAGGACGCTAAAATAATGAATGTCGCTGACTTTGATGAGTTATCTGGTTTTGAAGTTGAGCTCTCCACGTATGTATACTCAAAAGGAGCATTTTTAGGGGGGGACTGGGAATGATTTTGAAAAAAAGAGGACTTGCCTATTTATATGTTGTATTTATTGCTCTTGTTATTTTTAATTTAATTGTTGTCGTGCAGATGTTTCAGGACCAACAGGCATTTATTGTAGATTATGAATCAGAAGCCTATATTACCTATCTTGTTGCAGAAGCAGGATTGAATGCCGCAGTTCATGAAATAAACACTAATTTTGAATGGGGAACTCATGATACAGCAGAAGTTCAGGCTGATGGAACTTTTAATTTTACCACGCCAAGAAGTGATATTTCTAATTATATAGAAGGAAATGATAGATTTGAAATAAACGAACCCGGAACTGGTGAATATACAGGTAAAATGAAGATAATGGATTCTGATAACTTCGACGCTGAGTTCAAAGTCAAGTCTGCCCGTATAAGATCCGGGGATAATCCATTAACTACAACTGTTGATGAATCTAATATTTTTAATATGGTTCAGGTGGTATCTAAATTTAATGATACATACAGGAAAATTGAGGCAATAATTCAGATAGCATATGCTAATAAATATATTTTATATGATGGCAAGTACCAACTTTTAGCCTTTGGTGTAGGTTCTGGCAGTCAGGAAGAAATTGTTCTGGCTGATGGTGAAATATATGGTAAAGAACAGGTTCTTTTAGGAACTCAAAAAAACTCCGCCGGGTCTGAAGGGCCTCCGCTTCATTTAAGTAATAATCCTTCAATCTCAACAGGAACTAATGGACTGATTGCAATGGCTCCATCTGATAAAGAGCGGGTTTCTGTTACCAGAAATACTTTAAACGGGGTTGCTATAGGTAGTGATTACACAAAAATTAATACAAAAATAAAAGAGGTTGAATCAGACTCTGCCGCAGATGAGGAGCAGGAGCAGGAAATTTTAAAGGGAGAAAATAAGTTTGGTAATCTGTTCAAGGACAGATATACTGGAGGCAGGGATTATGATATAGATTATGAAGGGTTAAAAAATTATTATAAAGCACTTGCTCTTGGAAATATGGAAGGCCAGGGAACAGGTATTTATATTGAAGAAAGTAATTCTGATATTTACTGGCAACATTATCCAATCCCTTATGAAGCTCGTTACAAAACCCTCGGCGGACCGGATGACTCTGAATTTCAGGTTATGAAGGTTGATTTTGGTGAAATGGTGATGGAAGCTGCCTTGAATTTAAGTAATAGTGACGATTTCGGTCCTTCTGATGACAATAAGCTTCCTTTTTCTCCACCTGGTGATTTTAATGGTGTGATTTATTCGGAAGTTCCTCTTGTAATATGGGGTAATCCTGACAGGGATATGATGATATACTCTGAAAAAGATATTTTTATTGCGGGTGATTTTAATCAGAGGCAGGTTACTGGAACAATGACTGTGGCGGGAGAAAATCCCGAGCCTGTTAAACAGAATTATCAAAGTAAATCACTTCTGGAATATGAGGAAATGGAAGATTATATTACAGGTAATGAAAACTGGCGAACTATGAACCCGGGTCACGGGGCATACTGGCAGAATATTGATATAATTTCTGAAACCAGAGTTTGGATTGATTACACAGACCCACGCAAATTTTCGAGAAATGAAATTATTCCATTTATTCATTATGAAATATACAGGGAACTTTACAGAGAATTTGAAGATGATGGTGAAGGAAATTATAATATACTTGAAGTTGATGATAATACCAGGGAGGCGGCTCATGAATTTTCAGTTCTTTCGCCTGAAGATCCTTCAGATATGGATATAGATATGTTTGATGCTCAAATTTCAGGTGGTGTTGATCAGACTGTTTTGTTCAGACTTTTTGATTTAATTGATACAGGTTCTGATGCTGATGAAATTTTAACAAAAGAATATTTTTCAGACCCCTCTTATGAGGGAAGTGTTGCAAATTATCTAGTTAATACACTTTTTGTTCCCGAAGATACTGCAGAAGTTATTTTACAGGAAATGTCTTCTATGATAGAAAATGGTCTTTTAGAGCATGAAGTTATGCGCGAATTAATTCAGGAAAAAATCTGGGGTGAAAAAGGACCCCTGCCAATTGGTTTTATTCGTAAATTTAAACCTAGCGACTGGGGCGGAGATGGTTCTGAAGAACAGGATGGTATTGTTCAGAGATTATACGATAAAGTTCGGGTTGGGGGTATGTTTGGTCAAAGCTTTACTACTGGTGATAATTTTGCAGAGGATGAATTTTATATTCCTGAGATGACTGTTAATGCCAAAAGAATTTCTATGGGAGATCTTGTTCCGAATCATTATGAAGGGGGAACTCCAGTAATTCCTGCAAATGAAGATAACAGTACCCATAGATGGGATGTAAGAGTGGATTTAATTGAAGAAATTGAATCATCTGCTGATTATGATGCGTTAGAAACAATTAGAAGGGTGGCTGTTATTCGCGAAGAAATTGGTAATTATAGACATACTAAGCCGGAGGGTGATATTACAGATCTTGCTCCCGGAAAAACCTGGGGTTATGTGGATGGGGATGTTATTTTACAGAGGATTTACGGCAGTGAACTTTATCTCAGGAATATGCCAGATTTATCAAGGCTTCCTTATTTAAGCGGTGGGGTTTATTCTCCTCATGCCAGAAAAAAAATATTTAACCCATTTAATAGAACACCCTTTGAGGTAAGGGGTTTTAATATGCTGGATATGAAGTATCATAATATTAAAGAAGAGGATTTTGATAATTTCTAATGAAAATTAATAATATAGAGTTTATTTCCTGTGGAACCCCGGATTTTTTAAAGCTACCTGAATATGCTTTTTCTGGTCGCTCTAATGCGGGAAAATCCACGTTGATTAATGCCCTGACTAATCGCAAAATAGCAAGGTCCGGTAAAAAACCGGGTGTTACTGTGGGAGTTAATCGAATTAAAATAAACAATAAGTTTTATCTTGTAGATTTACCTGGTTATGGATACGCTAAACAAAGCGGAAGTAGAAAAAAAATTTTTTCGAAAAAATGCGAACAATATCTTGTCGAAAGTCCTGAGCTTAAATGCGTTTTTATAATTATGGATATTAGGGTGGGGCCAAAGGAATCTGATTTGATTTTTATTGAATGGCTTGAGTATATTGGCAGGAATTTTGTTTTGCTTTTTAATAAAATTGATAAATACCCTAAAAATAAGCTTATTAAGCAGAAAAAGAAAGTTTTGTCATGTTTTGAAAAATCATATCCAAATATTTTTATTTCAAGTTCTAAAAAAACCAACTTGAATCTTTTAAATAATTATTTTAATTCTTAAAGGAAATATTTAAAAACAGTGACCGAAATCTGCGATTTCTAGTGACCACTCGCTAAAGCTCGTTAGTGACCAAACCCTTACGGGTTTTAGTGACGATAAAAACGTGTTTCAAACAAAAGCTATATTTTAACTTTTGTATTTCTGCAAATAATCTTTGTTTTTTGCTCCTGCTCTGTCATACTGGACTCCGTTCCAGTATCCAGGGACCTTGTTTTAGATTCAGCCTTAGATTTTGTTTTTGAATTTGCATTTGATAATGCCCTAAGCATGTTTTAGTCATCACTAGCCCCAACACTTACTTTAAATCGAGATACCGGGTCGAGCCCGGTATGACATTATTTATATTAATTAAAACTTTTTGAATTTATTTACTTGATTTTTTTAAAATCAATAACTTGTTGCTTTAGCAACAATAACTGCTCTTAAACCGGTAACCTATTTTTTTGAAATATTTAGACATATATGATACTTTTATTTTCATTACATCGCACCTGGTGTTGATTGGAAAACCTTGTTGAAAAATTTTATTTTTAAATGAATTTTTTGGGTTTGGCTTAAAGCCAGGGAGGGATAAACAAAATTTTGGAGGAAATATGGCTATAATTTCAATGAAACAACTACTTGAGGCAGGAGTTCATTTTGGACATCAAACCAAAAGATGGAATCCTAAAATGAAGGAATATATATTTACCGAAAGAAATGGTATTTATATAATTGACCTTCAAAAAACCTTAAAAATGACAAAACAGGCGTATATCTTTATTAAGAACCTGGTTGCCGACGGAGGAAAAGTTCTTTTTGTGGGAACTAAAAAGCAGGCCGCAGAAAACCTTAAAAGAGAAGCAAAAAGATGTGGAATGTACTATGTTAATCACAGATGGCTTGGTGGAACGCTAACAAATTTCAAGGTTATAAAAACAAGAATTCAGAGACTAAAAAATATTGAACAGATGGAAGAAGATGGTACAATTGAAAAATATACTAAAAAAGAACGCGTGAAAATGATGAAAGAAAAAGAAAAATTAGAAAAATTTCTTGGTGGAATTAAAGATATGGAAAAACTTCCACAGGCTCTTTTTATTGTTGATATAAAAAGAGAAGAAATCGCCTATCTTGAGGCTTTAAAACTTGGAATTCCAATTGTAGCTATTGTTGATACAAATGTTGACCCTGAATATATCAGTTTTCCGATACCTGGAAATGATGATGCTATCAGGGCGATTAAACTTTTTTCTTCAATTATTGCAAATGCATCAATTGAAGGAAATCAGGGTGCGCAGCTTGAAGAAGAAAAACTCGAAGAAGAAAATAAAGATGAAGTGAAAAAAGAAGATTCCAGTAAAGAGGAGGAATAAAAAAATGGCTAGTGTTAGTGCAGGTATGGTTAAAGAACTAAGAGAAAAAACTGGTGCGGGAATGATGGATTGTAAAAAAGCACTTACTGAAACAGAGGGAAATTTTGATAAAGCTATTGAACATTTAAGGAAAAAAGGATTATCAAAAGCGGCTAAGAAAGCTGGTAGAGCGGCTACTGAAGGTAATATTGGCACTTATGTTCATCATAATGGCAAAATTGGCGTGCTTGTAGAAATAAACTGTGAAACAGATTTTGTGGCAAAAACAGATGAGTTTAAAGAACTTACAAAGGATGTTGCAATGCATATTGCTGCTGCCAGTCCTTCTTATGTAAGAGTGGATGAAATTCCTGAAGATATTATTGATAAAGAAAAAGAGATTATTAAGGCTCAAATTGCAAAAGAAAATAAACCTGAAAATATTGTTGAAAAAATAGTTGAAGGCAGAATTCAAAAATTCTTCACTGAAAATGTTCTTCTTCATCAGAAATATGTTAAAGATGATACAAAAACTATTGAGGAAGTATTAACTGACAGAATCGGAAAATTAGGCGAAAATATAGTGATTAACCGTTTTTCCAGAATGGCAATTGGTGAAAAGTAACTTTTTTAGGAGGATTTTATGTTAAACGATATTTATAAAGAAACAAAAGAACATATGAAGAAGTCTCTTGATAATCTTTTATCTGAATATTCCATGCTTAGAACGGGAAGAGCAAATCCTCATCTTCTAGAAAAAATCAGGGTTGATTATTATGGAGCACCGACACCTTTGAATCAGCTTGCTTCTATAGGCGCACCTGAACCAAGAATGCTGTTAATTCAACCTTATGATAAATCAGCTGCTTCCGATATCGAGAAGGCGATACTTGCCTCAGATATTGGAATAACACCAAATAACGATGGTAATGTTATAAGACTTGTTTTCCCGCAACTTACTGAAGAAAGAAGAAAAGACCTTGTGAAAACAGTTAAAAAGAAAGAAGAAGAGGCTAAAGTGGCAGTTAGAAATATTAGAAGAGAAAAAAATGAGCTTCTGAAAGAAATGGAAAAAAGTAGCGATATAACAGAAGATGATTTGAAGAAAGCTCAGGACGAAGTACAAAAAATTACAGATGATTTTACAGAACAGATTACTAAAGCCTCAAAGGCTAAAGAAGAAGATATAATGAAGGTATGACGCCTCAAAACATGCCAGAACATATAGCTGTTATAATGGACGGTAATGGACGATGGGCACGTAAAAGAAAAATGCCTAGAATTATTGGACACAGAAACGGTGTAAAAAATGTAAGAAACTTATGTGACTGGTGTATTAATTATAAAATACCATATGTTTCTGTTTATGCGTTTTCGACAGAAAACTGGAAAAGGCCTGATGAAGAGATATCAGGCCTTATTCATTTGTTCCGAGATTTTATTATAAAAGATGCTTTAAAACTTTTAAAAAAAAATATCAGGCTTGTGGTTTCAGGGGATTTTTCTGTTTTCCCTACAGATTTAGAAAAGGGAATAAAGAATCTAATTCAAAAGTCAAAACAAAATGATTCTTTAACTTTGAATGTTATGCTTAACTATGGTGGTCATTCAGAAATTGTAAGGGCCTGTAAAGAAATTCTAAAAAATAATATTTCTCCTGAATTAATTACACCTGAATTATTTTCGCAATATCTTTATAATTCTTTTATGCCTCCTCCTGATATATTGATAAGAACAGGTGGAGATAAGAGAATAAGTAATTTTATGTTATGGCAGCTTGCCTATACAGAGCTTTTTTTTATAAAAAAAATGTGGCCTGAATTTAACAGAGAGGATTTTATTTTTATTTTAAAAGAGTTTTCTAATAGAGAAAGAAGGTTTGGCGCTAATGTTTAAAAGAACAATTTCATCTCTTGTGCTTGTGGCTGGTGTTTTTATATATTTTTTTTATGTACCAGGCTTGTACTCTTATCCTTTATTTTTAATTATTTCTTTACTTGCCGCAAATGAGCTTGGTGATTTTTTTTCAACCGGGTTTTATGAGAGAATTTTCTGGAGTGTTTACCTTGCAGGCGGTTATTATATATATTTTTTTTCAATTGAAAGTTTTGCCTTCTATATGTATATGCCCTTTATTCTTTTTTCTTTTATAAATATAAAAAAAGATTGTATCAGTACTGAATATTTAAAAAAATGTATTATTTTTCAGTTGATTGCACTTTTACCCTTTTTAATTATGAATAGTATGTTTTTACAGAATCGTTTTTATTTATTATTTGTAATGGTTCTTGTATGGTTGTATGATATATCTGCATATATAACTGGTATAAATTTTGGAAGAAAAAGACCGTTTAAAAATATAAGCCCGAAAAAAAGTGTAGAGGGTTTATTATATGCTGCTTTTTGTGTTTTTATTTTTGCATATTTTATATATTTTATTTATGATGTAAAAGGAAGTTTATTAATTCCTTTAGTTGTTTCTATACTGGCACCAGCTGGGGACTTAACTGTTTCTGCACTTAAAAGAACTTTTAATATAAAAGACAGCGGCAGATTAATTCCGGGGCATGGCGGTATTTTAGACAGGGTGGATAGTTATATATATTTAATTCCTGTATTATATTTTATTGGAGTGTTTTAATGATTAGTTTAGTTTCCTTTGTATTTGTTATTTTTGTTATTGTACTTGTGCATGAATTCGGTCATTTTATAGTGGCAAAAAAATTCGGTATTAAAGTAACTGAATTTTCAATAGGGTTTGGGCCCAAACTTCTTTCAAAAAAATATGGTGAAACTGAGTATGTATTGCGTCCAATACCTATAGGCGGATTTGTTGACTTATATGGTATGGAAGAAGAAAGTGTGGATGATGCGGATTTTAATCGTTCTTTTATTTCAAAGAAACCTTACAAGCGTTTTTTAACATTATTTGCCGGTTCCTTTATGAATTATGTGCTGGCATTTGTTGTTATGTTTGGTGTTTTATTTTTTGCGGGTGCACTTGAACCTGTTTATTCTGAACTTCCTGTAGTCGGATTTGTTGCTGAGGATAGTTTTATGGATAAAGCTGGTCTGAAAACAGGTGATGAAATTAAAATGATAAATAATGAAGAAATAAAATCTTGGGCACAGTTTAGAAAAGTATTTCTAGAAGTTGAGCGGGAAATTAATTTAACAGTGATGCGGAATCAGAATATTGTTGAATTAAGCCTTCCAACGTCTGAATTTAATTCTCTTCAGGAGGCTGGAGTCTTTCAGGGCAAGGAACCTGTAATTGGTGAGGTGACGCCTGGTCAGGAAGCCGATAGAGCCGGTATTATGAAAGGTGATAGAATTATTTCTGTTAATAATAATCCTGTTTTAATATGGGAAGAGGTTGTTTCTATTATACACAATTCAATTGACCAGCAACTGCTGGTTGAAGTTAAACGTTTAGGTGAAACGGAAGAGTTTGAGGTAACTCCACACGATGTGTTAAATGAAGGTTATGGAATTATAGGAATAGCACCCGAAGTATCTATTGGTAGTAATCTCTCTTTTATTGAGTCTCTAAAAGGGGCTTCGCGAACAGTTATTTCACTTAACGCAACTATGATAGATATGCTTAAAAAACTTCTTACTCTGCAGGTTTCTGTTAAAAATTTATCTGGTCCTGTTGGAATAGCTTCTGTAGTCGGAGAAAAAGCAAATGAGGGTTTTGCTCTTTTATTTTATATGCTTGCATTTATCAGTATAAATATAGGTTTTTTAAATTTAATGCCTTTCCCGGCACTTGACGGCGGCAGACTGCTTTTTATTGTAATTGAAGGAATTGGCAGTGTTATTTTAAAACGAAAATTTAAAGTAAGCACTAAAGTAGAAGAATCAATTCATTATATTGGCCTGGTTTTTTTAATTTTTTTAATTTTAATTGTTACATATCGTGATATATTAAGGTTATTTGGTTTAGGAGATTAAAATATGAAGTTATCAAAAAGTTTTTTTTTCACTCAAAAAGATACTCCGAGAGAAGCAGAAATTAAAAGTCATGCATTAATGCTGAGGGCGGGACTTATTTCAAAGCTTGGTTCGGGTATTTATACAATTCTTCCAATGGGCCTAAGAGTTCTTAGAAAAATAGAGACTATTATAAGAGAAGAGCTTCATAAAATTGATGCTGTTGAGATGCTTATGCCTGTTTTGCAGCCGAAAGAGCTCTGGGAAGCAAGTAACAGATGGGATGAAATGGGAGAGCTTATGTGGAAACTTAAGGACAGAGGTAATCGCGAATATTGCCTGGGTCCGACACATGAAGAAGTTATTACTGAAGTTTTTAATAAAAATGTAAATTCCTATAAAAGTCTGCCCCTTTCACTTTATCAGATTCAGCTTAAATACCGCGATGAAATAAGACCCAGATTCGGGGTAATGAGAAGTAGAGAATTTTTAATGAAGGACGCGTACTCATTTCATTTAAATAAAAAGTGTTTAGAAGAAGTTTATTATAAGTTTCATGAAGCATACTCCAATATATTCAGAAGATGTGGGTTAAAATTTCGTAATGTTGAGGCAGATTCTGGAAATATTGGCGGAAAAGTTTCTCATGAATTTATGGTTCTAGCCGGTACAGGAGAGGATGAAATAGCTTATTGTCCGCAATGCAACTATGCTTCAAATATTGAAAAGGCCAAGGCGCTGTGGCCTTCTCGGATAAAAAAAGACGTACGTTCAAATGAAGAAGTTAAAACAGAAGGCATAAAAACAATTAAAGAACTTGGCAAGTTTTTCAACGCTCATCCTTCTAACTTTATAAAATCAGTTATATATATTGATGATAAAAATCTCTGTTATCAAATTCTTGTTAGAGGAGATATTGAAGTAAATGAAACGAAACTCAACCATTATATACAAGGTAGTAAGTGGCGTCTGGCAGATAGCGAGGAAGTTAAAGAAAAATTTAAATGTGAGCAGGGTTATATATCTCCTGATAAAAGAGAGGGAATAATCAGAATTGTTGATAAATCACTTAAGGATGAGGAAAATATGATAACAGGTGCTGGAAGAGATAATTATCATATTACTGGAGTTAATACTTCTGACCTTGAAATTGATAAGTTTGTGGATATAAATAAGGTGGACGAAGGTTTCAAGTGCTTTAAGTGTAGAGATTACATAAAGCTTGAAAGAGGTATAGAAGTTGGTCATATATTTCAGCTTGAAGATAAATATTCTAAAACCTCTTCTACAAAAGTAATTGATGAAAGTGGTAAAGAAAAATATGTTCAGATGGGATGTTATGGAATTGGTGTCAGTAGAATTATTGCAGCGTGTATTGAACAGAACTGGGATGAAAGAGGAATAATTTGGCCAAAGCCTCTTGCTCCCTTTCATATTAATATTATTCCGGTAGATATTAAGAAAAATGAGCTATTTCTTTATGGAAAAAAACTTTATGAAACTTTAAAAAAAGAGGGTTTCGAAGTTTTATTTGATGACAGAAAACACAGTGCTGGTTTTAAGTTTAAAGATTCTGATTTGCTTGGAATCCCCTACAAAATTATAATTGGTAAAAATTTCACAAAAGAAAATAAACTTGAAATTGAAAAAAGGACTGGGGAAAAAATTGAAATTAATAAAGAAAGTGTGGTAAATTATTTTAAGGAAAACCTTAGTTGAAAAATTTTATTTATGATTAAAATAAATTTTAAAAAAATTTTTTTACTTTTTTTATTAATTTTTACCTTTACCGGGGTTGCTCTTTCAGCAGGCCCCGTATTATTAAGGTATCAAAACAAAGAAAAAATAAAGGTAGATTATGAAATAACTTTCCGCAATAATTTGTCCTCTGACTCAAAAGCCAAGGCCGAGCTTGAAAAAAGAAGTATTAAGAATTCTGAGGGAGTAATCACAAGTAGGATTCATTATTTTATTAATAGCTCACAGGGTAAAATAGGACCGGTTACTGAAGAGTATAAATATAATATGAGAGGATTTTTCATTGAGGATGAAAGATATGATATTGTTGAGGATCCATCAGAAAAGGTTGAGGGTCCTGGTATAAACTTTAAAATTTTTTTTCCTGATTTTCCGAGACATAGAATTCATCAGATTGATACCTGGCAGGGAACTATGTTTGAGTATGACCTCGATAATAACAGAATTCGTTTAGAGCTTAATACTGAAGTAAGAAACATTGACCGGGAAAAAGAACTTATAACTCTCAGGACAAGAGGTAGGGATGTTCAAAGGAAATTACTTTTTTTAAGAGATGTTCTTTTTGATTATTCCAGCGGTATTATAATTAATTCCAGAATAAGAATTGCCTTTACCAGAGATGATGGCAGCAGAGTTTTATCAGAAATGATAATGAATAAAATATAAAATATGGAACAGGAGGAATAAATGAGAATAATAGTAACAGTAAAACAGGTGCCGAAAACAAATGATGTTAAGTGGGACCGTACACGTGGCACTTTAAAAAGAGAAGGGGTTGAAAGTGTTATAAATCCTGAAGATAAATATGCACTTGAAACAGCTCTTTATTTAAAAGAAAAACATGGAGCACAGGTAACTGTACTTACAATGGGGCCTCCGCAGGCTGAACATGCTTTGAGAGAAGTGCTGGCAATGGGTGCTGATAAAGCAGCTCTTGTAACCGACAGGGCATTTGCTGGTGCAGATACACTCGCTACTAGTTATATTTTAAGTGAGGCAGTTAAAAAAATAGGGGATTATGATTATATTTTCTGTGGAAGACAGGCAATTGATGGTGATACAGCACAGGTAGGTCCTCAGCTTGCCGGTTTTCTTGACATACCACAGGTTACCTATGTCTCTGAGTTTAACTTTGAGCAGGGAGGGATGAAAATAAAAAAAGAAACTGATTCAGGCTATCAATATATTAAAGTAAATCCTCCAATTCTTCTGACTTTTATTAGTTCGGAAGAACCCCGTTATCCTTCGGTTAGGGGTATTTTTGAATCTTTTGATAAAGAAATTGAACATATAACAAATGCAGAACTTGGAATTGCAGAAGAAAATGTTGGACTGGATGGCTCACCAACAAAGGTAAAAAAAGTATTTAAACCTGCTCCAAAAGGCAAAGGCCGAATTATTAGTGATGGCAGTCCAAGAGAAATGGCCTCAAAAATTTCTGATTTTATTAAAGAAAAAAATGTTTTTAGATAATGGTTGGACAATAAAGTGAATGATTTAATTGGTAGAAGTCAGAATATTTTAAATATAAAAAGGCTTATTAAACAGGCGGCACAATTTGAGCTGCCTGTTTTAATTTCAGGCGAATCAGGTACTGGTAAGGAAATTGTTTCCAGATTAATTCATCAAAAATCACAAAAAAAAAATTTTGTTCCACTTAACTGCGGTGCTCTTCCTAAAGAACTTGTTGAGTCTGAGCTTTTCGGTTATAAAAAGGGTGCTTTTACCGGGGCTTTTGCAAATCAAAAAGGAAAAATAAATGAGGCAGATGGAGGGACATTGTTTTTAGATGAAATTGGTGAGTTAAACTTCGCCTTTCAGCCTAAATTTTTAAGGGTTATTCAGGAAAAACAAGTATCGCCAATAGGTTCAAATAAATTTGTTGAATCCAATTTCAGATTAATTTCAGCAACAAATAAAAATATTGAAAAACTGGTTGAGGCAGGAGATTTTAGAAAAGATTTATTTTACAGAATTAATGGACTTCAAATTAAAATAAAACCATTGAGAGAAAGAAAAGAAGATATTGCTCTTCTTCTTGATTATTTCCTTGAGATTTATAATAAAAAATTTAATAAAAATATTAAGGCATTTAATAAAAAGATAAAAGAAAAATTAAGCCGATATTCCTGGCCTGGTAATGTTAGAGAACTTCAGAGTTATGTTGAAAAAGAGGTGTTTTTTGCTGAAAAAGAAGAGTTTATATCTCATATTCCAGATTATATTTTGAACAAAAAAAAGCAGGGATTAAAGAAATCTTTTAATTTAAAAGAAAATGAAAGGAAGCTGATTTTAGATTGTATTAAATGTTTTGATTATAATATTAATTTAAGTGCAAAAAAACTTGGTATTTCCCGGGCAACTCTCTACAGGAAAATAAAAGAACATGAAATTAATTATTAAATTTTTTCTAATATTTCTAATATTATTTATTTTCTCCATCATTTATTTTTATGTTGATTTTAACAGTGAAAATAAAGTTAATTATGTATTACAGGTAAATCGAGGGGACAATGTAAACTCTGTACTTAATAAATTAAAAAAAGAATATGAGGGTGTTTTTTATATTAAGCTACTTTTCAGGGTTACAAATACAGAGCAGATGCTTAAGCCGGGGAATTATAAATTAGAGGGTAAATATACCCCGAAACAGCTTTATTATTTGTTGATTCAGGGTCCTTTGGTGGAATACAAAAAAGTTACAATTATTCCAGGAGAAACTAAAAAAAATCTTAAAAACAAATTGAAAAAAACTTTTCAATACTATGATTTTAAAAAGGAATTTATAAATTTTAAAAAAAAATTTCCCTATTTACAAAAATTCAATAGTTTTGAGGGGGCTCTTCCAGCTGATACATTTTATGTTAATAAAAAAAGTCAATCAGTATTTATTGAATTTCTGGAGCTGGCAGCCGGTGAGTTTGAAAAAAATTATTATTTAGAGTTTAAAGATAATAGTACTGGTCTTAACTTCCATCAGCTATGTACATTAGCCTCTGTAGTTGAAAGAGAAGGGCGCAGCTACGAAGAAAAACAAATGATAGCTGGTGTATTTCTTAACAGATTAAATAAAAATATGTTACTTGAATCATGTGCAACTGTGCAGTATGCTTTAGGGGAAGTTAAACCAGTTTTAACTTACAATGATATTGCGATTGATTCTATTTATAATACTTATATATATCCGGGTCTTCCACCAGGTCCAATTTCTTTTTTTTCAAAAGAAACGTTAAAAGCGGTTGTAAATTTTAAAGAACATGATTATCTTTATTTCATACTAAAAGATAAAGGGAAGCATTGTTTTTCTAAAACTTTAAATGAACATAATAGTAAAAAAAGAGAACTTAAAAAATAATCAAGGGTAAATACGCGAGGTTTAGATGAAACTTTCGACAATAAAAGCAAAAGCCTTAAACAACCAGAGATTAACCCGTGATGAAATATATTTTCTGCTTAAAAACCTAAAAAATGGACAAAAGAAGTGGATATTTCAAGCCGGTGATGAGGTTCGTAAAAAGTTTGCGGGCGAAGAAATTTTTTTAAGAGGTATAATTGAATTTTCTAATATTTGCATTAAAAAATGTAATTATTGTGGTATTAACGCTTTAAATAAAAAAGTAAAACGTTATAGAATGGAAAAGGATGAAATTATAAACACTTGTTTTGAAATAGAAAAAAACGGACAAACAACTGTGGTACTTCAGTCTGGAGAAGATTTTTATTATGATAAGCTCAAAATGGGAGAAATAATAAGGGATATTAAGAAAAAAACTAACCTTGCAATAACGCTTTCAGTTGGTGAAAGAGAAGGACAGGAATATTTATACTGGAAAGATTGTGGTATGGATAGATATCTTTTAAGGTTTGAAACATCAAATCAGGCTGTATGGAATAAGCTGCATCCTCAACAAAATTTTGAAAATAGATTAAAATGTATAAAATATTTAAAAAAAATCGGAGTTCAGACAGGCTCGGGTTTTATGACCTCGCTGCCAGGGACAACCTTAAAAGATCTTGTAGAGGATATTTTTTTATGCCGGGAGCTTGAACTTGATATGATAGGAATTGGTCCATTTATTCCGCATCCTGATACTGAACTAAAAAAAGCAGGGGTTAAGCATGAAATCGATTTTTTAACAGGCGTTATATCTATATTGCGTTTAACTAATCCACTGGCGCATATACCTGCAACAACGGCATTTGACACAATAGAGGATTACAACGGCAGACAGCTGGCGCTTCAGAGAGGGGCAAATGTTTTTATGCCTAACGCCACCCCAAAGAAATATCGTAAGGATTATCAGCTTTATCCAGGCAAGCCCTGTGTTGATGAATCTGGCGATGATTGTGCTAATTGTGTAATGGGAAGAATTTTTTCCATTAATAGAAAAATTGGAAAGGGACCCGGACATAAACTGAAATTATAAAATAAGGAGGATTATATATGAAGAATAAAGAAAAAATGGAGGCTGTTAATACAATAAGAGGATTGTCAATTGATTGTATAAACAAGGCAAGTTCAGGACATCCTGGACTTCCCCTTGGAGCAGCTACTATGGCCTACACTTTATGGGCGGATCATATGAGGCATAATCCTGAAGACTCTGAATGGATAGGCAGGGATAGATTTGTTTTATCAGCTGGACATGGCTCTGCTTTATTATATTCTATGCTCCATCTTTTTGGCTATAATCTTAATTTAAATGATTTAAAAAATTTCAGACAGCTTGACGGAAAAACACCAGGCCATCCTGAGTATGGACTTACTGATGGGGTAGAAACTACAACTGGTCCGCTTGGGCAGGGGTTTGGAAATGCCGTTGGTATGGAAATTGCCAGAGAATATTTATCTAGTATGTTTGATAAGGATGATTTGAAACTATTTGATAATTATACATATGTTTTGTCGGGTGATGGTTGTATTATGGAGGGAATTACCTCTGAGGCCGCTTCTCTTGCAGGACATTTAAAACTGAAAAATCTTATAATTTTATATGATGATAATAATATCACAATTGAAGGTGATACAACTCTTTCCTTCAGCGAGGATGTTGAAAAAAAATATCTGTCGATGGGATTTGAGGTTTTTAAAGTTAATGATGGTAATAATATCGATGAAATAAATGATAAAATCTCCAGGGCGAAAAAATCAGATTTGCCATGTTTAATAATGGTAAAAACAATTATAGGATATGGAAGCCCGAATCGTGAAGGTACAGCTGGTGTACACGGTGCTCCTCTTGGAGAAGAAGAAGGTAAAAATGCTAAAAAAAAGCTTTGTCTAGATCCTGAAAAACAGTTTGAAGTAGGCGAAGAAATAAAAGAACATTTTGAAAAAATAAAGAAAAAACTAATGTCGAAATATGATAAATGGAACGAAACTCTAAATGATTATAAACAAAAATATCCTGAATATTATAATAAATTGCAGAAATTTTTAAATAATAATTTTGATGGAGAAGTAGATTTTGACAAAATGTTTAAATTCGAAAAAAAAGAAATGGCAACAAGGGAAGCTGGCGGAATTGTACTTAATATTTTAAGTGAAAAAATGCCAAATATAATTGGAGGTTCTGCCGATCTGGCACCTTCGACAAAAACATATTTGAAAAATGAACAGGATTTTAACAAAAATAATAAAAGTGGAAGGAACCTGCATTTTGGAATAAGAGAACATGCTATGGGAGCCATAGTAAATGGAATATCACTTTATATGGACGAGAAGCTGAGAGCATATGGATCTACCTTCCTTGTCTTTTCTGATTATATGCGGGGCTCGATTCGTTTGGCCGCCCTGATGAAAATACCATCAGTCTTTATTTTTACACATGACAGCATTGGTGTTGGGGAAGATGGTCCAACTCATCAGCCTGTGGAACATTTAATGAGTCTAAGATTAATACCCGATTTAAAGGTGATAAGACCCGCAGATGCCAGAGAAACATCTTATTTGATGTACCATGCATTTACAAATTCATTTCCAACATGTTTTGCTTTATCCAGACAGAAGCTTCCAGTATTAGAAAACACTAATGAGAAATGTTTATTCGGGGCATATACTTTAAAAGAAAGTAAAAAACCTTCTGCTGTAATTCTTGCAACAGGTTCAGAAGTAAGTTCTGCTCTTGAAGCTGCAAAAAAATTAGAGAAAAAAAATATATTTGTTAATGTTGTCAGCATGCCTTGTCGTGAGATTTTTGAAATGCAGACAGAAAAGTACCAAAAGAAAATTTTACCCGAAAACCTGCCCGTTCTTGTTGTGGAATGTGGTGTTAAAACTGGATGGGAAAAATATTTTTTTCCAGCTGGTGATATTATTTCAATAGATAATTTTGGAGCTTCGGGTCCAGCCGGGGAAGTTATGACCAAATTTGGCTTTTCAATTGATAATATCTGTGAAAAAATAGAAAAAATTATTTAAGATTTCTGGACTTAAGTAACATTAATATGGGAGGAACGTGAATTAACGCGTTCCTCTTTTTTTTTTTTTTCAAAAGCATTACCAATCACCGTTGAATTTTTTTTTGCAATTGTCAGTTAGTTTCACTATAATGATTAAGTGGTAAATCAGTGGTAATAAAGTGGTAGAAAGTGGGAGCTTTGGGTTGTAGTCCTGCCGGCAGGCTGATTTACCTTAAGGTGACCTGATATGCACCTGGAGACCGCCAACTCCCGTTGTCGGTATTAAGGACCGCAACCCGAATTTTTTTTATGTTTTTGGGAGAATACTTTCATAATTTAGATAATAAAGGTCGAGTTATTGTTCCCTCTAAATTCAGATTTAAACTTAAAGAGGGCTTTATTATTACGTGTGGTTTTGAAAAATGTCTTGTTATTTTCCCTTATGACGAATGGAAAAATTATACCGACAGAATATATAATCTACCCTCAACCGATAAAGATGTTCGTGCTTTTAAAAGACTTCTTTTTTCCAGAGCACTTGAAGTTTCGCTTGATAAGGCAGGTAGAGTGGTACTTCCACAGAATCTAAGACAATATTCTAACTTGAAAAAAGAGGCTGTTATAAATGGTAATTTTAATACAGTTGAGATATGGTCAAAAGAAAGCTGGGAGACATACTCGCAGGAAACTGGTGAAAAATTTGAAGAAAAAGCCCAGAAAATAACAGAATTTTTAAGTTAAAAATTACTTAAACAAGGTATTATAATGAATGAATTTAACCATACTCCAGTATTATCAGAGGAAGTAATAGATTTATTAAATATAAAATCAGACGGAATATATGTGGACGTAACTATAGGTGGCGGGGGACACAGTCAGAAAATTCTTTCTCAGCTTAACGACAGGGGATTGTTGATTGGCATTGATACTGATGAAGACGCTGTAGCATGGTGTATGAAAAAATTTAAAAAAAATAATAATGTAATTCTTGCCAATGCAAATTTTAAAAATCTGGATATTGTTTTAAAAAAGGCTGGAATTGAAAAAGTAGATGGAATCATAGCAGATTTTGGTCTTTCTTCGAATCAGCTGGAAAAACCCGAAAGAGGCTTTTCCTTTTTAAAAAACGGTCCTCTGGATATGAGAATGAATTCTCAAATAGATGTTAACGCGGCTGATGTTGTTAATAATTATTCAGCTGTTAAACTCGCTGATATTTTTTTTAAATACGGAGAAGAAAAAAAATCCAGACAGATTGCCCGTGAGATTATTAGAAGAAGAAGTTTGAAAAAAATCGAAACTACTTTTGAACTTGTGGATATAGTAAAAAAATTTGGTTCTAAAAAATTAAAAATCAATCCTGCTACCCGTGTTTTTCAGGCTCTTCGCATTTATGTTAATAAAGAGCTTGAAAATATAGAAATATTTTTAGAGAAATCAGTTCCTTTTTTAAAAAAAGATGGGATAATAGCCTGTATTTCTTTTCATTCACTTGAGGATAGAATTGTAAAAAATTTCTTTAAGCTTAAAAACTCCCGCTGTGTTTGCCCGCCGGAACTTATTCAATGTACCTGTAACCATAAAAGAGAGTTGGAAATATTAACTAAAAAGCCGATATGTGTTAGTAAAGAAGAAAAAAAAATAAATAATAGAGCAAGAAGTGCTAAGCTGAGAGGGGCAAAAAAAATTGAACAATAACAATATACTTTCAAATTATGAAATAAAAAAAAATAATAAATTACGTGTTCAGGAAAATTTATCAAAAAAAAATTCGCTTAATTTAATTGCAAAAATTTTTCTTGGAATGATTGTTGTGGTTCTTGTTTCTTTTTTATACTTATGGCAGGTTTCTACTTTAAATACCTATCGAACGAGGGTTTCGAGTTTAAACAGGCAAAAAAAAGAGATTGAAAGAGAGATAACAAATTTAAATGTTATTGCAGCTAAACTCTCATCCCTTGACAGAATAAAAAGGATTGCAGAAGAAGAATTAAATATGATAAAATCACATAATATAGAATATATTGAGGGTAAATTTTGAGTAAAAAAAAAAACTAATTTCTTTTAACAGGGTATTTTTAACATTTCTTTTTTTTATATTTCTGTTTTTAGCTTTAATTATCAGATTATATGAAATTCAGTTTGTACAATATGAATTATGGTCTTCAGAGGCTAATAGAGTTTATAAGCGTAATATTGAAATAATGGGAAGACGCGGTTCAATAATGGATTCTAATAGAAACGAACTTGCCGCAAGTATTAATGCTTATTCTATGTATGTTAATCCCTCAGAAATTGAAAATATTGAGATTATTCTTAAAAAAATTGATGAAATTATTGATATAGACTACGAAGAGTTAAAAAATCTTTATGAGCGTAATAGAAATTCCTCTTTCTTATGGTTTGTCCGAGGCCTTCAGCTGCATGAATATCGCAGAATTGATGATATGAAGCTTGAGGGAGTCGATTTCAGACGCGAGTTCAAAAGAATATATACTGAAAATAATCTTGGAGCAAATCTAATCGGAATGGTTGGAGTAGATGATAATGATTTTTATGATAATAAAGGATTGGAAGGAATTGAAAATTATTTTGATAATTATTTAAAAGGGCAGAAAGTGTTTATTGAAATGATGATGGATAACCACGGACATTCTTTTTACGGTGATAATCCGGAAAGTGTTTATAATGAGTATAATGGGGCAGATGTTATATTGACGATTGACAAAATTATTCAATACTGGGCTGAAGAAGAATTAAATAATACAATTGAGGAAAATGATGCAAAAAAAGGTCATATAATCGTTATGGATACCAATACTTTTGAGGTGCTGGCTGTTGCCAACTATCCTACTTATTCAGCAACAGACTTTCAAAATACACCATCGGAGCATTATAAAAATTATGCTTTTCTTGATATATATGAACCTGGTTCTACATTTAAATTGGTAACAACTGCCGCAGTTATTGAAAATAAAAAAAAAGAAATTGATTCTCTTTTTCATTGTGACGGCTCAATAAAAATTGATAGTGGTGGAGAAATAAAGTGTGAACATCCTCATGGAGAAATATCACTTAAGCAGGCGGTGGCCTCCTCATGCAATGTTGCGATGGTTAAAGCTTCTACACAAATGGATTACAAAGAATTTTATGATGTAACTAAAAAATTAGGTTTTGGAGACAAAACGGGAGTGAATTTTCCATCTGAGGCTAGGGGGATTATGACAAGTCCTGAAAAATTTATTTCAAAAAGAGATATTGCCTCAATGGGATTTGGTCAGGGTATTGCGGTAACTGGGATTCAGATGGCCACTGCTGTAAGCGCCCTTGTGAATGGAGGTATATTTAAAGAGCCAAGAATTATAAAAAAGTTGGAAAAAAATGGTAAAACAGTTAAAGATTTTGCTAGTGATGAAGAAATTAGAGTGGTTTCAGAGGAAACAAGTGAGAATATAAGAAACATAATGAGGGCGTCTGTAGAAGAGGGAACAGGGGTTAAAGCTGCAGTTCCTTATTATTCAGTTGGAGGAAAAACGGGAACTGCACAGAAAGCGGGTGTTGGCGGATATATGTCAGGAAAATTTATTTCATCTTTTATTGGAGCTTTTCCTGTCGATGAACCTCAGTATTTAATCTATGTTGTTATTGATGAGCCTAGAGCGGGAGAATATTATGGAGGTACTGTTGCTGGCCCGGCTTTTTCATCTCTGGCCAGAAAAATTGCTGAATATAAAAAGCTTGAACCAGAAATTGAGGTTGTACCAGGAGAGAATAATATAAGACATATTATGCCTAATTTTTCTGGATTATCCAGGAGTGTTTTACACAAACGGGTTCAGATGTTGAATGCTCAGGTGGAAATTATTGGAAGCGGTGATTTTGTAGTTTATCAGGAGCCGGCCCCTGGCAACATAATTGAGGAAGAAGATAAAGTTGAAATTTATTTTGGTGATATAAAACAGTCCACAGAAGGTAATATTTTACCGGATTTCAGAGGTTTAACAATGAGAAAAGCGTTGCGTATTGTTGGGGATTTAGGAATAAACTTCGAATTTCAGGGTAGTGGCAGAGTTGAATCTCAAGAACCATCACCAGGTGGTGAAATTAACGAAAACACGCAGCTTATACTGGAGTTTTCAAAATGAAACTTAAAGATTTTTTAAAAAAAATAAATAAGCTTAAAGATTGCCGGGCAGGGTTAAATAATATTGAAATTAAAAATATTATGAATGATTCCCGCTTTAAATTAAAAAATTCAATTTTTCTAGCTGTAAAAGGCGAAAATGTAAATGGAACAGATTTTATTGACGAGGCTTTTAAAAACGGGGCGCAGTTTTTTTTAAGTGATACTGATTTTAAGTCAGATTTACCAGGATTATATGTGCCGGATTTAAACCGGAATAAAAATTATTTTGCAAAAATTATTTATAATTTTCCCTCAAAAAAAATTGACTTAACTGGTGTTACTGGAACAAATGGAAAAACTTCAACAGTTCTCCTTGCTGCATATATATTGAAAAACTTAGGAGTTAAAACCGGTTATTCTGGAACAGTTAATGTAAATACTGGAAATAAAACTTATAGTACCTTTAATACTTTTCCCGAAGGAGTTCTTTTTATAAGATATCTTGCTGAGGCTCTTCATAATAAATGCGAAAAATTTGTAAGTGAGGTTTCCTCTCATGCCTTAAAGTTGAAAAGAACAGAGGGAATAAACTTTAAAAATGCAGTTTTTACAAATTTAAGTAGAGAACATCTTGATTTTCATAAAAGTATGGAAGATTATTTTAACTCAAAGAAGCTTCTTTTTGATATTGCAGAAAAAAATCTTATTATAAATTATGATGATGAGGCGGGGCTTAACCTGATTGATTATTTTAAAAATAAAAAGAAAGTATTAACATATGGTAAAAATAAAAAAAGTGATTTTAAAATTGTAGAAATTAATAATTATAATAAAAAAAACAACTTAAAAATTAAATATAAAAATAAAATATATAATTTAAGCCATTCTCTTCAGGGAGATTTCAATGCATATAACATGGCCGCGGCATTTGCTCTTGTTGTCGCTATGGGGTATTTACCTGAAAAAATCGAAAGTATTAACTTTAATAATCTTATTATTCCTGGAAGGTTAGAAAAAATTAAATATAAAAATATTCCGGTTTTTATAGACTATGCTCATACACCAGATGCGCTTGAGAATATGCTTAAATCCCTATCCGAATTATATAAAAAAATAATTATTGTATTTGGATGCGGAGGTGAGCGGGATAGAGGAAAGAGAAGTGATATGGGAAGAATTTCTTCGAAATTCTGTTATCATGTGTTTTTAACAAATGATAATCCTCGTAAGGAGTCCCCTGAAATAATTTTTAAAAATATAATTGAAGGAATTTCAAAAAACAATTATACTCTTATAGAAAATCGAGAAGAAGCAATATTTCAGGGGCTTAAAAAAGCTTCAAGTGATGGAGCCACTCTGGTTATTGCCGGGAAGGGACATGAAAAGACTCAGGAGATTGATGGTAAAAAAATTTATTTTTCAGATAAGGATACTGTACTGAAATATGAAGATTAATATTGACATTTTAATGGAAATGGAGACAATTTTAAAACTTGACGGCTGTGTTTTTGAAGATTATGGCGGAGTTGAGTTTGATACAAGAAGAAAAGTTAAAGATAAAATATTTTTATGCTTTAAAGGAAATAATACTGACGGCCATCTATATATAAAAGATGCTCTAAAACAAGGAGCCCTGGCTGTGGTTTCAGAGGATTTTGAAAAAATAAAAAATTTCAGTGAAGAAATAACGATTATTCATGTTAAATCTGTTTTAAAATTTCTTGCTGAATTATCCCGAATAATTATTGAAAAAAATAATATTAAAATTGTTGCCCTGACCGGTAGTGCTGGAAAAACAACTACAAGAGAAATTCTTTTTAATATTTTTTCAAAAAAATTTATTACCTCAAAGTCAGTTAAAAATTTTAATAATAATCTTGGAGTTCCCTATAGTATAATTAACTCAGATGAAAAGACAGAGTTTTTTATAGCTGAATGTGGTATGAATCATCAGGGGGAATTAACTGAAATTTCAAAAATGCTTTCTCCTGACAGTGTTTTATTATTAAATGTAGGATATGTACACAGTGGCAATTTTGACGGAATTAAAGATATTGCGAAAGCTAAGATGGAATTAACCTCATATATGAAAAAAAATGGTAGATTAATTTATAATAAAAAAATTGAAAAGTATATAAATATTCCGGAAAAATTTAAAACTGTCAGTTTTGGAGAGGATAAAAATGCAGATTTTTATTATAAGGTTGAAGTAATAAATAATAACAAATTTAAATTAAATATTTTTTACAATAATAAAACTTATCATTTTGAATTGATGGGTCTTCCATTATTAGCGCAAAACTATGTCGGTGCAATTGCTACTGCTCTGCAATGGGATTTTGAAATTGATGAAATAGACCTGAATGAGACTTTAAAAGTTAATGACCGTATGGAATTTTTACATTTTAAAGGTTTTGATTTTATGATGGACTGTTATAATTCTAATCCTTTTTCGCTGGAAAAAATTCTGCCTCAGCTTTCAAATATATCTGGTAAATGGATAGTTATACTTGGTGATATGAAAGAGTTAGGAAAAGATTCTATTTACTGGCATCAGAAAGTTGGTGAAATTTTTGCAGATAATGTTGAAGGAAAGCTTGTTTGTTTTGGCGAGCTTGCTGTTATGTTTGGAGAGGGGGCATTGAAGGCTGGGAGAAGTATTGGCGATATTTATTTTGTTAACAATGTTGAAGAAGTATGCAGATATATAAGATTTGCAGGTAAGAAATACAAAATTTTCATTAAAGGCTCAAGAGCTATGAAAATGGAAAAAATCATTTCCTGCCTGAGGAGTATGGAATGATTAACTTTTTTTTAACAAGTGTAGTCCATATAGATTATTTAAATTCAATTACAATACGTGCTATTCTGGCTTTTTTTATTTCTTTTGTTATTTGTTTTATTCTGATGCCGGAGGTTAAAAAGCGCGTAATAAAAAGAAATCTGGGACAGCAGATTAGAGAATGCGGGCCAGAGGCCCACATGACCAAAAAAGGGAATGCCACAATGGGTGGGATTGCAATTGTTATAAGTGTAGTGCTTGTTACTCTTTTTTTTGGTAAGTGGAATCCTAAAATTCTAATATCGTTGTATGTTATGGTATCAATGGCTTTAGTCGGGTTTATAGATGATATTTTAAAAATAAAAAATAGATGTTCTGATGGATTAAGTGCAAAAGTCAAATTTCTTTTAATATTTATGTTTGCTTCGGGAGCCCTTTTTTTAATTATGTTTTATACTGATGGATTTTCTTATGTTCTTATTCCAGTTTTGAATATGAAGGTTAATGAAAAGATTTTATTTGTGATTTTAGGAATACTGACAATAACAGCCAGTGCTAACTCTGTTAATCTTACCGATGGACTGGATGGTTTAGCGGGCGGAGTTTTGATCTCAGTAGTATCGGTTTATACAGCGATATCTTATATTGCGGGAAATAAAATTTATAGTCAGCATCTTGATGTACCATATATACATGGGGCTGGGGAGCTTACGATTTTGACAGGAGCTTTAATTGGAGCTTTAGTTGGTTTTTTGTGGTATAATTCTTACCCGGCTCAGATTTTCATGGGGGATGTAGGCTCTCTTTCTCTTGGAGCTGTAACAGGTATATTAGCCATATGGACCAAAACAGAGCTTTTGTTTATAGTTATAGGAGGAATTTTTGTTATTGAGGCACTCTCCGTTATTATACAGGTGCTTTCATATAGATATAGAAAGAAAAAAGTTTTTAAAATGTCACCTATACATCATCATTTTGAACTTTCAAACTTACATGAAACAAAAGTTGTAATCCGTTTCTGGATTATTTCAACTTTTATGGCACTTGGTGGTTTTCTGCTTTATGTAATAAACGTATTGTTTAGATAACAGGATTTGTCTTTATGCATAAGTATATAATATATGGATATGGAAAAACAGGACAGGCATGTAGAAGTTTTCTCCAAAAGAAAAACTATCCTTTTATAGTAGTGGATAAAAAAAAATTTAATAATAAAGATATTTTTTTCCCCGATAAAAATATCAACTGGAAAGATTTTACTACATTAATAAAAAGTCCTGGTATTGATTACAAAGATGATTTTATTCAACAGGCTTATGTTAATAAGCTACGGGTAGTTGATGAGTTTGAGTTTGCATATGAATATTTCAAACAGTCTTTGTTTATAGCGGTTACTGGAACAAATGGAAAAAGCACAACAGTAACGCTTATTTATTATCTTTTGAAAAACAAATTTAAAAATGTTTGTCTATGCGGTAATATTGGAAAACCATTAACCGGTTACCGAGACCTTGAAGGAAAAAAAAATATTTTTATAGCTGAACTCAGCTCATATCAGCTTGAAAGGTTTGAAAACTTTTCTCCGTATATTGCAATTTTACTTAATTTTACACCAGACCATCTACAGCGGCATCGAAATCTTAAAAATTACTATAACGCTAAAATGAACATATGTAAAAATATGAAAACGGGCTATCTCCTTTTTAATTCAAATTATTTTAAACAGATTGAGAACAAAGAAGTTCAGAAATTAAAATTTCCTAAGGATTTTAAATTTGATGGAAAAAAATATACTCAACAAGCTCCATATAAGAGTTTTAGTTTAGAAACTATTTTAAAGGGAAGGCATAATTTTGAAAATATATCCTTTGCGGTGAAAACCGCACTCATCATGGGTGTGGAAAGCCAAAGTATTCAATCAGGAATGAAAAAATTTTTGGGGGTAGAACATAGAATAGAGTTTGTAAAAAAAATTAATAATCTTGAAATATATAATGATTCAAAAGCAACTACCTATGAATCAACCTATGCAGCAGTTACCTCTTTTAAAAAAGATATTTTTTTAATTATATCCGGTAAATTAAAACAAGGTATGAAGATTCAAAATTTTTTAATTAAATTGAACAAATATAAAAATGTAAAAAAGATTTTTGTTTTGGGAAATATTGCAGAAAATGATAATATAAAAAAAGAAAAAAATGTAATATGTTATAATGGATATGACTGGGATAATTCTTTGTATAAAATAATAATGAGCCTAAAAAAAAGAGAGGGTATTGTTCTTTTTTCTCCAGGAATGCCCTCATTTGATAATTTTAATAATTTTGAAGAAAGAGGAATTTTTTTTAAAAAGGCTGTAAAAACTATAAAAAATAAGTAGGGCGGTTTTTTTTTTGAAACCTTTGAAGAGGAATTTGTTGTGAAACACAAAAAAAATTTTGATATATTACTGGTTATAATTGTTCTTTTATTAACCTTTTTTGGGATTATAATGGTTTACAGTTCAAGTTTTGTAGAGGCTGAGGAACGTTTTAGTTCTCCTTTTCATTTTTTTATACGTCAGGTTATATGGGCTGTGACAGGGTTAACATTAATGTTTATAGTATCGAAGATTAATTATCATTTTTTTATAAAAAATTCCAGTAAATTTCTTTTTATTTTTGTTATAATGCTTGTAATAGTTCTTTTTCTTCCAGAAGCCCAGCAGGTTAAAGGAGCAAGTCGCTGGCTTCCTTTTGGATACTTTAAAATACAGCCCTCAGAGTTTATTAAATATGCTTTTATATGGTATCTTGCCTATTTTTTTGGTAAAAGCGGCAATATTTTAAATATACATAAAAAAATTTTTAATCCACTGCTGATATTTGGATTAATCGCTTTATTAATATTAATGCAGCCGGATCTTGGTACTACTGTTGTAATTGGAGCTTCTTTTTTTGTTGTATTATTTGTTCTTGGTCTTTCGTATAAATATCTTTTTTCGATACTGTTTTTAGGTGCGGCCAGTTTTATTGGGGCAATATACTCGGCTCCTTACAGGCGTAATAGAATTTTTGCTTTTCTTGATCCATGGTCATACCGGTTTACATATGGTTATCATATTATTAACTCGCTGATGGCGGTTGGTGCAGGAGGATTTCTTGGTGTTGGGCTGGGACAGAGCAGACAGAAGCTTCATTATCTGCCAGAACCCTATGCAGATTTTATTTATGCAATTATTTGTGAGGAGCTTGGTTTTATTGGTGCGGCTGGCGTTATTTTGCTTTTTATGTTTTTGTTTTTCAGGGGCTGGTACATAATTAAAAAATCCCCGGACGTATCTGGATTTATATTAGGGCTGGGAATTTTAATTACAATTTCTGTTCAGGCTCTTATAAATATAGGTGTTGTGCTTAACTTATTTCCGACAAAAGGATTACCGCTTCCATTTATTAGTTATGGAGGTTCTTCTCTTGTTATTCTACTGGTTAATATAGGAATATTATTAAATATATCAAGGCATATAAATGATAAGAAAAAAATATCTTCTTAAAAAAATAACTACAATTGGAGTGGGACCAGTCTGTGATATTCTTATTCCGGAAAATAATGAGGATTTTAAAAATCTTCCGTCAAATATTTTTATATTAGGTGGAGGCTCAAATATTCTTGTAAATGAAAAATCAAGTGCTGTCATGGTTAAACTTGAGCTTAATAAAGAATTAGAAATTAAAAATAATATACTAAAAGCAGGAGCCGGTGTTAATTTAAAAAAAATTTTAAGTTTTTCAATTAAAAATAATATTTCAGGATTTGAATTTTTAGCTGGAATACCCGGTACAGTAGGGGGAGCTGCTGCTATGAACGCTGGAAATATTTCAAAATTAATAAATCGAATATTTTATTATGATTTAAAAAATAAAAAATTTAGCTGGCTTAACAAAAGTGAATGTTTTTTTTCATACAGAAACTCAACTTTCAAAAATAATAATAAAGTTATTATAAGTGTAGAATTTTTCATAGAAAAAAGTAATATTATTAATATAAAAGAAAAAATAAAAATAAAATTTATAAAAAAGTTATCTTCTCAGCCAGTTTTAAAAAAGACTTTTGGAAGTGTTTTTAAAAATCCTGAAGGATACTCGGCCTGGAAACTTATAGAAAAAGCCGGGTTGGCCGGTTTTAAGTATGGCGGGGCAGGAATTTCTCAAAAACACCTGAACTTTATTGAAAACATGGATAATGCAGGCTTTTTGGAGATAAAATATATTATTGATTTTTGTAAAAAGGAAGTATTTAAAAAAACCGGAATAAAATTAGAAGAAGAAGTAGTGATTATTTAATAATGAGATATTATTTATTTAAAAAAGGGCCAGTGCATTTAGTTAAAGTGCTGGTAATATTAATATTAATTTTTATAATGGCATTTCAGACAAGAATTATTTTAAAGGATATATCTTTTCTTAATGTAAGGGAAGTTGATATTATTGGAAACAATTATGTTGAGGACTCAACAATTTTATATTTATCAAAAGTTACTCAGGATAAAAATCTTATAAAAATTAATATAGAAAGAGGGCGTCAGCTTATATTAACTGAACCCTTTATTCAAAGTGCCGGTATAAATATTGAAAATAGAAAAGTTAAAATTCATATAATTGAAAGAGAGCCTTACGTTTATTTAAAAGCAGAAAAAGGATTTTTAGCATTTGATAAAAAAGGAGTTCCGCTTTCCTGGCGGGAAAAAATAAACAGTATAGACCTTCCGGTTATGAGTGGTGTGAAAAACGAGTTTGATTTCAGTCTTGGTAAAAAAATAACACATAAAGAAATAATAAACGGCTTAAGCTGGTTTAAGGAATTACCAGATGACTTTATTGACATTATTTCAGAAATTAACTTTAATAATCCTGATAAAATTATTATTTACACTCTTGACGGTGTTGAAGTTTATGTAAATGATATTAAAACTTTAGGAGAAAGATTTGAAATATTATATAATAAGCTGTTAAAATTAAAGGAAAAAAAATATCATATAGAATATGCAGATTTGCGATTCGGTGAAAATATATATATAAAGTATTCTGAATAAAGGAGGGGGTCTTTGTCCCGTAATTATACAGTAACTGGCATAGATGTAGGAACAAACAAAATTGTTGTCTTAATTGGTGAAATTACAGAAGATGAACTCAAGGTTATAGGCATTGGAAAGGTAAACGTAAATGTGATAAATAAAGAAGGGGCTATTACAAATATTGATGAGCTCAAAAACAAACTGGACCTGGCTGTTGAAGAGGCTGAAAAAATGGCTGATGTTCAGGTCGATTCGGTTTATATTAATCTATTCGGCACAAATCTAAAATGTTTTTCAACAAATGGAACTATAAGTGTTCATGATAAAAATGCAGGAATTTCCAGAAATGACCTTGTCAGGGTTCTTGAAACTGTGAAAAATACTATAGTGCTTCCTGAAAACCATGAGATTATTCATATTCTTGCCAGAAATTTTACTGTTGACGAAATGACAGGCATTAAAGATCCGGTTGGAATGCGCGGCTCTTCTCTTGAGTCGGATGTATATGTGGTATCTGCCCCTGAATCGGTTATAAATAATATTGAGAAATGTGTAGAAAGCGCAGGATTTGAGATAAAAGATTTTGTTTATGAACCGCTGGCCTCGGCCGAGGCAGTTTTAACAGATGATGAAAAGAAAATGGGGGCGGTTGTTACTGATATAGGCGGAACATATACTACTATGTCGGTATATAAAGACGGTAGTATTGTTACGTCGGATGTTATACCTATTGGCAGCAACTCTATAACTAATGATATTGCCATAATCTTAAGAACCTCATTTGATGAGGCTGAAAAATTAAAAATTTATGAGGGCAGTCTTTATAATCTTGAAAATAATGATAAAGTTGAGCTTTTTAATACTTCAAAAGAAAATGTGAAAATGGTTACCAAAAAATATTTGAATGAAATTATTTTTGCGCGTTATGAAGAAATTTTCAAACATGTTTTTAACAAATGCGAAAGGGAAGGGCTGACAGATAATATGAAATCCGGAATTATTCTTACTGGCGGCGGATCGCAGCTTGAGGGGTTACCGGTATTTGTAGAGCATCTTTTTGATTTACCAGTTCGTTTTGGAAGACCGTTGAGTTTAAAAGGACTTTTTGATAAAATAAATTCACCTGTTTACAGTAATGCTGTAGGAATACTTAAATACGCACAAAAAAGTCACAATAACAGCGTTTCTATAGAAAAAAATCCTGTAAAAAAGGTTGTAAATAAAATAAAAGATTATTTTGAGACTTACTTCTAAAAGAGGGGGAAATGTTATGTTTGAATTTGATGCCATAGAACAGGTGGCTGAAATTAAGGTTATAGGTGTAGGCGGCGGTGGTGGAAATGCCGTAAACCGCATGATAATGAGCGGTTTATCTGGAGTAGATTTTCTTGCTCTGAATACTGATGCTCAAGCTCTCGTATCTTCCAATGCTAAAATAAAACTTCAAATCGGAGATAAACTTACAAAAGGACTTGGTGCTGGTGCTAACCCGGAAATTGGTAAAAATGCTGCTCTAGAAGATAAAGATAAAATACATGAGGCTCTTGAAGGTGCAGATATGGTTTTTATCACTGCCGGTATGGGTGGCGGAACTGGAACAGGTGCTGCCGCAATAATAGCAGAAATCGCTAAAGACCTTGGAGCTCTTACGGTTGGTGTTGTAACAAAACCTTTCTCTTTTGAGGGACGTAAGAGGATGATACAGGCAGAAAATGGCATCAAAGTTTTAAAGGCGAATGTTGATACGCTGATAACTATTCCAAACGATAGACTGCTACAGGTTGTTGATCAACACACATCAATAAATGATGCTTTTAAAATTGCAGATGATGTTTTAAGACAGGGTGTTCAGGGTATATCAGATTTGATTCTTGAGCCAGGTTTAATTAATCTTGACTTTGCAGATGTAAAAGCTATTATGACAGAAGCTGGTTCTGCTCTAATGGGTATAGGTACTGGTCAGGGCGAAAACCGTGCTGCTACCGCTGCAGAAGAGGCAATATCAAGTCCGCTGCTTGAAGCTACAGTTCAGGGAGCAAAAGGAGTCCTTATAAACATTACAGGTGGAGAAGATCTTACTCTTTATGAAGTAAATAAGGCTGCTGAGATAATTGGAAATTCCGCCGACCCCGATGCTAATATTATTTTTGGTGCAGTTTTGAAAGACGATTTAAAAGATGATGTTAAAGTGACTGTTATAGCAACCGGGTTCAGCGCAGATGAAATTATTGAAAAAGAAAAAAAAGAAATTATGGGAAAACTTCGTCTTAAAAATATAGATGATGAAGATAAAGGCGATGAAAAACCAGTTAAAGATACTCCCGATGATGATGTTAACATTCCTGCCTTTTTAAGGAAGAAAGAGAAGTTTAGAAAATAAGGTAACAGGTTTTTTGAAAAAAACTTGCATTTTTAAAAAAATATGGTAATATAAAAATCACGCAATAAGGATGGGCGAATAGCTCAGCTGGGAGAGCATCGGCCTTACAAGCCGAGGGTCACAGGTTCGAGCCCTGTTTCGCCCACCATTCAACTAAAAGCGGAGTCGTGGTGTAGCCCGGTTAACACGTCGGCCTGTCACGCCGAAGATCGCGAGTTCGAATCTCGTCGACTCCGCCATTTCCGCCAGGATAGCTCAGTCGGTAGAGCAGAGGATTGAAAATCCTTGTGTCGGCGGTTCGATTCCGTCTCCTGGCACCACCTTGCGATTTTGGCGGCATAGCCAAGCTGGTAAGGCAGAGGACTGCAAATCCTTTATTCCCCGGTTCAAGTCCGGGTGCCGCCTCCATACCCTGGAAAAAATTTCAAAAAACTTCGAGATTTCAAAATGACAGACTATCTTGATATTGATAATATAAAACAATGTGAAAACAACTGTATATTCTGCTTTATAGATCAGATGCCTCCAGGCATGCGTAAAACTCTCTACGTCAAGGATGATGATTTCAGACATTCCTATTTATACGGAAATTATATTACTCTTACAAATTGTACAGAAAAAGAGCTAGAATATATAGCAGATAATAATTTAAGCCCTTTATATATTTCAGTTCACGCCCTGAATCCTGATATAAGAAAAAAAATCATGAATAATGAAAACGCTGGAAAAATTCAGAAGAATCTCTCTTTTTTAACCTCTGAAGAAATTTCTCTTAATATTCAGATTGTTCTTATTCCAGGTTTAAATGATGGAGAAATTTTAAAAGAAACTCTTCGGGGATTATATAAGTTCACTCCATATATAGATAGTGTTGGAATTGTGCCTGTTGGTTTAACAAGGTTCAGAAAAAATCTGGAAAAAATTTCTTCTGTTGATTCAAAAAAAGCCTTGGAAGTTTTAAACTTAGTGACTAAATTCCAGAAAAAAGCATTTAAGGAATATGGAGTTAAGTGGGTTTACCCTGCAGATGAATTTTTTTTACTTGCAGAAAAAAAAATTCCGGGGGACTCTTTTTACAATAAATATGAACAAATTGAAAACGGAATAGGAATTACGCGTAAATTTTTAAATTCATTTCACAGGGCCTCTAAAAGAAAAGTTTTAGACTTTAATAGAAAAGGCTATTTGATTACATCGGTTTCGGGGAAAAAAATATTCGACACTTTAATAAAAAAATATAATTTGAATATTGAATTAATTGTTGTAAAAAATAAATTTTTTGGTGAAAGTATAACGGTTACCGGGCTTTTAACAGCCAGAGATATTCTTTTTAATATCAGCAAAAAAGCTTTAAAGGATTATCCAGTACTTGTACCAGATATAATTTTTAATTTTGAAGAATATACTCTTGATAATGTTTCAAGAGAAGAAATATTGAAAACCGATAATAGAATAAATATAATAAAAACAAAAGGTTGCAGCTTGACCGATTTTTTCAGGAGTTAAAATGAATAAAGTTCTTTTGTTTGGTCGTCCAAATACTGGTAAATCAACTCTTTTTAATAGAATTACCGGACAGAATAAGGCTATTGTCGAAAGCGAGCCTGGTGTTACAAGAGACTTAAACCATTCTATTGTGGATTGGTGTGGTAATATTTTTACTATTATCGATTCGGGCGGAATGGACTTTGAAGAAAAAGATTATTTTTTTCAGAGTATAATTGAAATTAATAAAGATATTTTAAAAGAAGTAGATATTGTACTTTTTGTTGTTGATTATAAAGACGGTCCCACTCCATTTGATAAAGATCTGGCCCTTTTTTTAAAAAAAATGTCAAAAAAAGTTCTTGTGGTAGTAAATAAAAATGATAATATGATGGATTCTTCAACTTTTTTTGGACTTGGATTTGATAATATAATTAATATATCCGCTATTCATAGTCGTAATATAGGTGATCTGCTTGATGCTGTAACAGATGAATTTGACAACAACTTAATCTGTGATAACCAAGATAGAAAAAAGGTTCTAATTGCCGGACGTCCAAATGTTGGTAAGTCTACATTATTTAATCGATTATTTGGAAAAAAAAGAGTTATGGTAACCCCTGTTTCCGGTACGACAAGGGATTATATTGAAGAAGTAATAACCTTAAACAACGAAGAGTATATTTTCATTGATACAGCTGGTTTAAGAAGAAAGAGAAGTATAAAAGATAAAGTTGAAAAACACAGTGTTTACCGTACGGTTAAAGCAATTGAAAATTCAAACCTGTGTATTTTTATGCTTGATGCTCAGCAGAGTGTTACCTCGCAGGACACAAAAATTGCCGGGCTCATTAAAGAAAATGGTAAGGCTGTTATAATTGTTATAAATAAATGGGATAAAATTAATAAAAATAAGCAGGAATATTTAAAGAGCTTCGAGGCCCAGATAAGAGACCGGTTATATTTTATTAATTATGCTCCTGTAATCAGTATTTCTGCCGAGAGCGGTCTTAGAAGCTTTAAAATAGTGGAATTAATGGAAAAAATATTTAAAAATTATTTAAAAAACATTCCAGACCGTCTTTTAAATAATAATATTTTACCTGTTCTTAAGTTTAAATATCCTGAAATAAAATTTATTAAGCAGGTAAAGGCAGCTCCGCCTGTATTTTTAATTTTTACATCTAAAGAATTACATTTTTCAACAAAACGATATATTGAAAATATACTCAGAGAAAATATTGATTATGAGGGAGTTCCGCTTAAATTAATATTTAAAGAAGCTTAAATGGTGTCTGAGGCGGACAAGAGGAAATAAATAATGAAATTTTTATTAATGTCACTTTTTATAAACTATTTTTCAGGCGCAATTCCATTTTCTTATTTAATTGTAAGATTAAAGTTGAAAAAGGATATTAGAAATCTTGGAAGTGGTAATGCGGGAGCAACAAATACAGCAAGAATACTTGGACTGAAATATGGAATAATTGTATTTATGCTTGATTTTTTAAAAGGTTTTTTATTAACAGGAATTACCACTTTTATTTTTTATAATTATTCATCACAGAGCATAATACAAATAATTTTATATTATTTTTCTCTTGTAGTAATACTTGCCGGACATATATTCCCTGTTTATCTTAATTTCAGAGGCGGAAAGGGCGCAGCCTCGGGTCTTGGGCTACTTACTTATTTAAATCCTCTTATTTCGGTCATTACTTTTGTGTTATGGGTAATTATATTTTATTTTTCAAAAACTGTTTCCCTTGCAACTATTATTGCCACGATTTTATTACCCTTAAATGTTTTTATATTTGATTTTCGAGTGGATTTTTTAATTTTTATCACTATACTTTCTCTGTTTGTTGTAATTAAGCATAAATCAAATATTGTTCGATTGATTAAGGGAAATGAACATGTTTTTGACAGGAGGGAAAGTTGAATATTTTTGTTGCTGGAGCCGGAGCGTGGGGAACAGTGGTTGCAGATTTATTAGCTGAAAAAGTTAATAATAATGTTTATTTATGGTGTTATGAAGAGGAAGTTAAAAAAGATATAAATTTAAATAGAGCTAATGAAAGATATTTAAAAGGTGTAAAATTAAATAAAAATATTAAGGCAGTATCTGAATTTGAAAAAATATCCCTGTGCGAGCTTATTGTGATGGTTACTCCTTCAAAGTATTTTTTAAATACTATAAAAAGTATGTCCCGACAAATTTCTAAAAAGAACCGACTTCTAATATTAACTAAGGGGCTGGATGGAGAAGGTAATTTTTTAAGTTTAAAAATAAATGAAATTCTTCCTGAAGTTAAGTTTGGAGTGTTATCCGGTCCTAATCTTGCAATGGAAATAGCCATGAAAAAACCGTCGTCTGCCGTTGTTGCTTCTAAAGATAAAACACTCTGTAATATTGTACAGAAGCTTTTTCACTCAGATTTTTTCCGTGTTTATACTAGCCGGGATTATATAGGAGTTCAGATAGGTGGCGCCTATAAAAATATTCTGGCAATTGGAGCCGGTATAAGTGACGGGCTGGGATATGGGGTTAATACAAAAGCTGCTTATTTAACAAGAGGACTTGTTGAAATGACTCGATACGGAGTAAATCTGGGTGCAGAACCCTATACATTTATGGGACTTGCTGGTATGGGAGACCTTGTCGCAACTTCTTTTTCAAGTTTATCAAGAAATTATTCTTTTGGAAAAGAGATAACCCGCACAAAAAAAACTCCAATAAATTACTATCAAGAGATGGAAAAAGCAGTAGAGGGTGTAAATACTGTAAAAGCTGTATTTAATTTTTTTAATAATAAAAAGGTTGAACTACCAATTGCGAAAACTGTTTATAACGTTGTATTTAATAATTATAATATAAAAAGCGAGGTAAATAATTTAATGACCCGTGAACCTAAGGTTGAATTGTACTGATGTATAGAATTAAAAAGAGATTGATTATTTTTATTACACTGTTATTTATTATCATTGGATGGTTTTATTTATCGCCGGTAAGGGTTGAAGTCAATAATGAGAAAAAAATTTTTTATAATACACGCAATCTTGAAAGTTTTTTAAATATTCTTGAAATACAAATTGAAAATAAAGAATTAATTTTTTTTAATGAAGAATTTGATTTAAAAAAGGTAAAAAAAATTAAAGAATTTGGAGAAGTCGAAATTAATAAAGACAGGGTAAAAAAAAAATTTAACTCAATATGGGTTAGATTTAAATCTATGTTTGGAGTATATTCGCAAATTCCCCTAAATATTGATTTGGATAAAAATACTGTTATGAACAGTATTGAAAATATTTTTAAAAAATACAAAAAAGACCCTTTTGAGGCTGATTTTCTCCAAAAAGACGGTATTTTAAAAATAATCGAAGGGCGTCCGGGGTTAAATTTAGATTACTTTTTTATTTATAAAAATATTGTTGAGGCATTAAAAAATAATCAAAAGGAAATTTTCGTTGAAATCGAGAAGATAGAGCCTGAGAAATCACTTTCTAACTATGTTAGAGAACATGAGTTTAATCATGTTTTAGGAAAATATAAAACAGAGTTTGAAGCTGATAATAAAAAAAGAGTAAAGAATTTAAAAGTTGCCGCAGAAGCAATAGATAACATTGTGTTGAAACCTGGACAGGAATTTTCTTTTAATGATTTTGTGGGTCCTAGAACTAGAGAGGCTGGTTATGTAGAGGCACCTGTTATTATTAATGGAAGACTTGAGGACGGGCTTGCCGGAGGTATTTGTCAGATTACTTCTAATTTGCCCGATACAATCGGGACGCTCTAACCTG
>JBNJGP010000014.1:20268-39727 GCA_051747805.1 Candidatus Muiribacteriota bacterium | reverse complement strand
GCTAAACTCAAGTTATTAAAATAAATATAACAATCATAATTATTAATGTCAAAAAGAAATGGGGGCAAGCAACAATTATCAATTCAGATTATAAATTGAAAGTTTTTTTGCAAAAAATGAAAAATTAAAAATGAAGGATGAAAAATGATGGAAGAAAAACTATTTTTATTAAAGATCGGCACAGACCCCATTCTGTTTCCAACTATTTTTTATTATCTTTGACAAGTAAGAGTCTTATGAGCTTTTTATTATGACTTGTTTGCTTTGCAAACATTTACTTGCTTAAACGAAGTTTAAGCATTTACTTAATGCCTAGCATTATTTACTTGTTTGTTGAAAACAAATAATAACTTTTTTATGGTTCCCACCTTGGATAACCTCTTTGAACTGATGTTATCTCTATTGCTTCAACTACAGTTGAAAAAAGAGCATTTTCCCAGTTATTTTTTCTGAAATTATTTCCTGATATTCTCTGCGCTTCATATTGAAATCGCATCGGATTTAATTTTTTATATAGCTCCCAGTAATTAATGATTATCTCTTTATTTTTCAAAAGTAATCTGTTTGTAGGCAGTTTATCTCTTTTTCTGTGATTTATATCTGGTCTTGCCGGAAGTAAGTTCCATAAATCATTATTTTTCCATAAAGAAAAGGGTATCATATGATCAATATCATATTTTTTTATAGTTTTTCGGCTCCATACACAGATTATATTTTTCTGCTCTGATATTATATTTTTTACTTCCTGAACATCTCTTTTTTCATTAGGGATTTCAAGAAGCAGATCAACTATTTCACTTGGTTTATATTTCTGACGTGAAATATCCGAGGTCAGCTGCGCCCATTTTATTATTAATGAATCATGTATCCAGTGATTCATGAGTGATATTTCAAACCAGAGATTTTTATGCATTATTACCATTTTATGCTTTTTATCATACTCAAATATATTTTCGTTTAAAAATCCACCTGCATACTGTACAGGGCCTTTGATTATTGTCTTTTTTAATATTTTATTTAAATTTTTTAATATCAAACTGCAATCTTTGGAGAGTTTATTACTTTTAAAATCATTGAAAAAACCTGATAATCCACCATTAGTTTTATAATATTCAATGAGTTTTTGCATATCAGCTCTAAATGCTATTGGTTTTGAGTTTTTTTCCATCTCTCCTCTTATTTGTGGAATCAATTCTTTATTTTCTATTAAAGGCCAGTAATAAATTATCCATTTTTCGACTATATCATCAATATATATACCGACTTTATCATCTTGAAACCATACAACATGATTTATATTCTGATAGGATATATCACACAAAGCTCGAAATAGTGCAAGTTTATATGTTGCTGTTTTTTTATCTTTATTTAAAACGCTTTCAATTTTGTCAATAGATCGAATTTTGTCAGAGTTTTCAAGTTTAAAAAGCATCGTCAGCCAGGTGACTTCATCCCTCCCCATACTATCGGGGTTTTTCCATTCTTTCTGTTTTGAAAACCCTGCTCTTTTTAAAAGCAGTTCAAGATAGCTGCTTTCAAGGTTATTAAATAATCTTTCTTTATTATCTCTTGAATTTTCATTTATATCTGGTCGTTTATCTGGGATTGATAATAAAAGTAATCCATTTTCTTTAAGGTATTTTTTTATTGAAAATATTGAATCAAATAGTTCTTCTTTTGGTATATGCATGAGTACTGCCGAGCATATTACTGCATCAAATTTTATATTGAATAAATTATCCTTGAGAGGGAGTTTTCCGGGTTTTAATTTTTTTTCGAGTTCAGGGTTGTTTTTTATGGCTAATGCTCTCAGATTCTCTGAGGGTTCGATTCCATAGGAGTTATGACCTTGTTTTTGCAGTCTTAACATATCACGGCAGGAACCCGCCCCGATATCTAGTATTGTTGATGGTTTTTTAAATACTTCTGAAAAATAGTTTGATATTCCACCTTTTATGCTGGTATAACGGTTGTATATTTCCTGAGCATTTTTTTCATAATAATTTAGGGTTTTTTTATCCATATAATATTTTTGAAATATCCTCTATCACATAATCAGGTGACATTTTATATTTTTCTTTTACCTTACGGGCTGTTTCGTCACGATATTTGCCGGTTTTAACCAGAAAGCCGGTTAAGCCAAGTTTCATTGGAATTAAAATATCAAACTCAATATCATCACCAACCATTGCCATTTCATCAATTTTACAGTTGTTTTCCTCGGCAATCAGCGAAAAAAGTGTTTCTGAAGGTTTTCCAAGAATTACTGCCTCTTTTTCTGAGGCATACTCAAGTGGTGCAACAATTGCCCCCATATCCAGCTCATACCCATCATTGGATTTATAGAATCGGTTTTTTTGAAGAGTGTAGAATTTTGAATTTTCCTTTAACAGCATATTAAATGGTTTTTTTAGTTCTGAGAATTTAAGGTCCATTCCCTCAGTTGCAACTAACACAGTATTACCGTTCTCATCATAGTTAAACCATTCAAAGTCTTTTCTGGTGTTTTCTGGAACAATTATTATACCGGAATTATGATTATTTTTTTCCATTATTTTTTTTGCGGTTTTGGCTGGTGTGTAAAGATGTTTTTCAGTAATATCAAAACCATAGGAATTTAATTTTTGTAGTAAATCCTCAAAAAGAGCTGTTGTTGTGTTTGATACAAAAACTACATTATATTTTTCTTTAAGTTTTTTTATAGTTTCCTTTGCTTCAGGATATAGTTTGCCGTTAATATATACTGTACCGTCAAGGTCTATACAGAATGTTTTTATATTCTTCATTTAACCCTCCGGATTAATTTTAATTATCGATATAAATAAATTTTTATTCAAGTTCAAAAAAGTCTTTTAATATTTTTTCATGGTCAAATGCCAGGTTGTACTTAAGCGGTTTCGGGGTAATTAAAACTTCAGCTGCATCATCTGCGGCCTTTATGTTTCTGGATTTTTCCAGAGTCTCACATATATAAACAATTGAAACAGTATGGCCTCTTGGATCCCTTTCCGGGTCAGAATAAACTCCAAGCATTTTTTCTATTTTAACTTTAATGCTTATTTCTTCTTTCATTTCACGCAAAAGAGCATTTTCAACTTTTTCTCCATAATCAACAAATCCGCCTGGAAGTGCCCAAAGCCCTTTAAATGGGGTATTTTTCCTCTTAATTAAAACAATTCCTTCTGATAGTTTTACAATTCCATCGACTGTTAAAGAGGGTGATTTATACATGAAAACTCCTTTAAAAAAGAAAATAGCCCCTAAATTAAGAGGCTATTTAAATATTAAAATAATTTTTTAAAGTATTCTTATTTTACAGCGTCTTTAAGAGCTTTACCTGGTCTGAATTTTGGAACTGTAGTAGCTTTAATTTTGATTGTGTCACCAGTTCTTGGGTTAACGCCTTTTCTAGCTTTTCTTTTTGAAGTTTCGAAAGTTCCGAAACCAATAAGGCTTACTTTACCTTTTTTCTTAAGAGTTTTGGTGATTTCGCCAATCATTGCTTCTAGAGCGCTTTTAGCGTCTTTTTTGCTTATTGAAGCGTTTTTTGCTACTGCATCGATTAATTCCATTTTGTTCATAAAATGTACCCCGCCTTTCTTTAAGATTTTTTGTTATACATATATATTTAATCAGTATAGTATTCTAATGTCAAGGTTTTGGAAAAAATTTTTTTTTAAGGTACCGCTTACCTATTGACTTTATAACGTGTTAAGATTTATAAACTGCTTATTAAAGCGGATTTAATGAATTTTAAGTTTACCGTATTCTCCGTCATAACCTGGTTCAAATTCAAACTTTTGATTTTTAACTTTAAATACGGCCTCTATAACTTGGTTGCTTAAATCAGGATGATTTTCTTTTTTAAATGAATCCCACAGTTTAACTTCTGAGCCATAATAATTTATTAAACTGATTACTGTACGATTAACTTTTGAGGTATATGATTTTACTTTAAAAGCTTCTCTTACCACGTCTGAAAGTGGAACCAGCTTTTTAAAGTTTTTTCTTTTATATTCCTTGATTTCTTTAAATCTATTACTTGAATTATGCTCTCTGGCAATTTTTATTAAATGCTCATAAACGCCGATTGTTAAATTCTTATTACAGTCTGGACATATACCTGTTTCAGGGGTTTGCTGCGGATAAAAAATGCTGGGGCTGTTTTTATGACCCTGTTTTCCTTTCCTATGGCCTGTTAGAAAAAATTTACCTTCTTCGGGCGGAAATTCATATGTATATGTTTTTTTTCTATCTCTCAGGGATTCTATTAAACTGGCATAACTCAGATTTTTTATTTCAACAAAAGTAAGCTCACGGCCAATACGGCTTATTGCAGGAGAATGACAGTCAGAACATGAAATAAAGTTAATATTATCAAGCTCAGGTATAACTGAAAGCATTTCGGGGTCGGCGCTCAGACCGGTTTCAACAATATTAATAATATCTTTTCTTTTACCAAAAAGTGCTTCAAGATAATAAACAGGATTTTTAGACCCGAAAATTCCCTGTGGTGTCATAACATGTGCGGGTATAAACTCAATAAGCGGACTTATTCCTTTTAGTTTATCAATAAAAATCTCAACTTCGCGTATAGAGTTAAATTTAACAAAAGGGCGTCCAATATTATTTTTTACATTAATGCTTTCAATATAGGAAACGGTTTTTTCTAATACATTAAAGTCAGGAAAAAGCAGTACTATATGAAATAGTTTTCGCTTTTTGTTAGAATAGGGAATTGTAAATATTATTTCAGTCTGCAGCACAAAATATTTGTTTTTATTAAATTCTGATACAAATAATCCGGGTTTTTTTTCTTTAAGCTCTCTTTTAAGATAAGAGTGCCAATTAGAATGCAGGCAGTCTCCTGTGCCGAAGATATCAATTCCTTTCAGCTGCATACCGGCAGTTAAAGCCTCAAGACTTACTTGACCAACACCGCCTGAATATCCTGAATGTGAGTGTAAATCAGTTATAACTTTCATTTTTTAAAATAAAATTCACCTTTTTTAAAAATTTTTCTTTTTCTTATAAGTTTCTGAATAATTAAATCAATATCAATATCTTTTTTTTTGAAAAGATTTTCAATATCACTGTATGTCATAGGTCTTATTGATATTGTGTTTAAAAACTGATTTTCATCAAAAAGCTGTTTTTTTACTTTTGCTGGAAGTCCAATAATTTCAGACTTTATTCCTTCTTTTGTGAAAAAGTTCTTTATTTCTTGCATTTTATTTTTGCTGCAGGGTTTTGCCTTAGAATACGCCGGCGGCCTTACAACAGTGTTAAGCTGAACTTTAGTGAACTGAAATTCTTTTAAAAAATCACATAGTCCCTGTAGTTCTTTTTTTGTATCGTTTAAACCGCTACAGAAAAGAATTTCTATAAACATCTGATTTTTAAATATAGCAGAAAACTTTTTCAGTCCGTCCTTAATTTTATCAATATTAATGTGCGGGCTGGGACAGTTTATTAATTTCAACGTTTTATCATTTACTGTGTTTAGAGTTGGCACAATAACATCAATATCCCTGACAGCATCTCTAACCTCTTTTTGCCATAGCATTGTAGAGTTTGTAAGTAATGCTGTATTAACGTCTTTTGTTTTTAAATACTTTATTATTTTGCCAATATCAATGCTCAAAGTTGGTTCGCCGCTGCCAGAGAAAGTAACAAAATCAATATTTTTTTCACCACCATCTTTCAGGTGAAATTCAAGTTCCTGAATTACCTTTTCGGGTGGGACATAGGATTTTCTCTGAGTTGATAGCACCGATGTTTTACCACATTCACAGTAAATACAATCAAAAGAACATATTGTATTATATAGCAAGTCAACGCCCAGAGAGGCTCCCAGCCTTCTTGAAGCAACTGGTCCAAAAACATATTTCATTTATGCTTTTTCCTTCAGGGCAACGTTAACAACTATTTCGCCAACTTCATCAGATTTTAATGGAATAACAAGAGTCTGTGTTCCTATACTTGGATTACTCATTTCAAGTTTATCCCCGGAAAAAAGTGTAGGCGGGGTTATATCAAAAGTAAAACCAAGGTCATTTAGTTGAGAAATAGCATTACCGCTTATAATATTACCGAGTTCGGCAAGTGCGGAGGCAACCATTTCATCATACTCGTTAACTTCTTCGCCGCCCATCATTAAACCTGCCACTTTCATGGCTGTTTTTTTATCCATATCATAAAGAACACGTCCCTCAATTTCGCCCGCAACGCCGATTACTATAACAAGACCCTTACTAACCATAGGAAATGTTTTTAAGGCAAGGTCCCCACGTGTAAAAGTGGCTCCGGCCATTTCTGCTAGTACTGATATAGCTGATTCTACAAATGGGTTTATATATTCAACACGCATTATTTACCCCCTAACTTAATTAAAAAATTTCTTATAATATTACATGCATCTGGAATTTTAAATGGTTTTACAATAAAATATTTTGCCCCTTTTACAATAGCCTCTTTAACCATATCCTGATGGCCTAAAGCTGAAACCATTATTATTATTGCGTTGGGATTTTCTTTCATAATACCTTCAACGGCCTGAATTCCATCCATGTCAGGCATTGTAATATCCATTGTTACTACGTCTGGTTGAACTTTTTTAAACTGCTGTATTGCCTCTTTTCCGTTACCTGCAGTTGCGGCAACCTCACCATTAAGAATTTTAACAACTCTTTCCAGGTTTTTTACCATAAAAGCTGAATCATCAACAATTAAAAATTTAAACGGAGTGCCGTCCGCCTTTTTCACGGGTTGAATGCTAACATCTTCTGACATTTTTCCTCCTGTTGGTTATTATTTAGAAAACTTTATTATTTCTTCATAAATTTTTTCAAGTGGAACTGTTTTATCTAAATTTCCCAGCTCATCTGCAACTCTGGGCATTCCATACACAATACATGATTTTTCATCCTGTCCTATTGTATAGCCGCCATTCTGTTTAATTAAACCAATATTTTTTGCGCCGTCATTTCCCATTCCAGTCATAATTATTCCCATTGTTTTTTTTCCAAAATTTTTTGCAGCCGATTCAAAAAGAATATCAGCCGAGGGACGGTGATGATTTATTTGAGGCTTCTGATTAACATCTAATATAAGATTAACACCTTTTCTTTCAACCTCAATATGCTTATCACCTGGAGCAATAAAAACCTTTCCATTTGTAATAATATCACCTTTTTTTGCCTCTTTTACAAGTAGTTTACTTATATAGTTTAATCTATTAGCATAGGCCTCGGTAAAACCTGCGGGCATATGCTGAACTATCAATATTGCAGCATTTAAATCAGCAGGTAGTTTTGGTAAAACCTCTAAAATAGCATTTGGTCCGCCAGTTGAAATACCCACAGCAATTAAATTATTTAAATGATTATTTGATTTTATTTTCTGATAGGCTTCTGCTCTTTCTTCAATAGAAATTTTTTTAATTGCATTTTTCATTCTTGAAGGGGGTTTGGGGGATTTTTTGCGATGAGTATAAGCACTTTTAACTTTTTCTATAATTTGTTGTGAAGAGCTGTTTTCAAGAGAAATATCAATACTTTTACCAGAGGGTTTATGAATAAAATCAAATGCTCCTGCCTCTAGCGACTTAAGGGTGGTTTCGGCGTTTTTACTTGTCAGAGAGCTTAACATAATTACCTGAATTTCCGGGTTTGTTTCTTTAATTTCTTTCAGGGCCTGCAGCCCGTCTTTTCGGGGCATTTCAACATCAAGTGTAATAACATCGGGTTTCAGCGAGCGGGCTTTGTTAACGGCAAAAATACCGTCCATAGCAGTATCTACAACTTGAATTTCTGAATCTTTTTCAAGAATCTGTTTTATGATTTTTCTCATTAAAGCAGAATCATCAACAACCAGAACATTTATCATTTATGCGCCCTCTCAAGTAATTTATTTGTATCAAGTATTAAGCTGACTGTACCGTCTCCTAAAATATTGGCCCCTGAAATACCAGGTGTATTAACCAGGTCGGATTCAAGGTTCTTGATAACAATTTCTTGTTCCCCGTATAATTTATCTACAATCAATCCAATCTGTCTGTCACCATATCCTAAAATTACAATAAAGTTTTCTTCTCTTTCAACTTCTTCTTTATTGAATAATTTTTCAATAGATATAACAGATATAACGTTTCCTCTAATATTAATTGTCTGAGAATTTCCAACAGAATAAATATCTTTTCTTGGTATTTTTACAGTTTCTTCAACGGCGTTGAGAGGAATTGAAAAAGTTTGATTTAAGCCTTTTACCAGTAAAGCCTCAATAATAGCCATAGTAAGAGGAAGCTTTATTCTGACAGTAGTACCTCTGCCGGGATTACTTTCAACCTCAACAGAGCCGTTAACTTTATCAATACTTTTTTTAACAACATCCATTCCCACACCGCGTCCGGAAAGGTCAGAAACCTGGTCTGCCGTAGAAAATCCCGGCTCAAAAATAAGGCCATAAATTTCCTTGTCTGAAAGATTTTTATCCATTCCGTCCACAATAATTCCTTTATCAATGGCTTTCTGAAGTATTTTATCTCTTGGAAGCCCCTTTCCATCGTCAGTAATTTCTATAAAAATAGAGTTTCCTTCGTGTCTTGCGTTAAGATGAATATTACCTTTTACGGGTTTATTATTTTCTTTTCTTTCCTCTCTTGTTTCAATACCATGGTCAAGTGCGTTACGCACAATATGCACAAGAGGGTCTCCTAGAATTTCAATAACTGTTTTATCAAGCTCTGTTTCCTGTCCTGTAATTTCCAGCTCAATGTCTTTTTTTAACTCTCTTGAAATATCTCTGACCATACGTGGAAATCTTTTAAAAACTTTTTCAACTGGAAGCATACGTATTTTCATGGTATTCTGCTGCATTTCATTATTTAAACGGCGTGTCATAATATTTGTTTCTCTGAAAGTGTCGGTAATATCTTTGAATTCTGCATATAAATCATTTACCATATTCATTAATTCATTAAGACTTTCTTCTGTATTTCCTCTTAAATTATTTGCAGCAATTTTTAAAGAATGAAATCTTGAGTCAATTTTATTTTCAAGTCTGAAATATTTAGAAGTATTAATAACCTGCTCACCAATAAGGTTCAGCAATGAATCGATTTTAACAGAATCAACTCTTAAAGACTGTACGGTATCTTTTTTTAAACTGGGTTTGGTTTTTTTTACAGGCTGATTCTTTTTATTATTAGCAACTTGCCCATCTTTTTTTGGCTGTTTTTCTTTTTCTGCTGCTTTTGATTCAGTTTCTTCTTGTTCTATATTATATTCAGCAAATTTTACATCATCAACTTCATTTGGAATATTTAACTTCTGTTTTATAACAGCAATTTTTTCATTTGTTGAAATAATAAAATCACCGGAAGGGATTAATTTATCCTCGTTTAATTCATCTATGGTTGGGGATGCCTTTATAATATGGGCTGAATTTTCTATTTCACGTATTACAAGAAATCTACCAACTGAGGGCATTAAAGAGTCTTTGGAAAAAATAACTGTAAGTGAATAAATTTTTTTACCATTTGAAACTTCTTGTTTTAATACATCTTTATCAATATCAGATATGCTCAAGTTGCTTTTGGTTTCTTTTTTCCCTTTTTCTGCTTCTGAATTATCCGCTGACGGATTTGAAATCTGCTGTAATTTTTTTATTTCTACGGTGGCCTCGCCTTCTTCTTTACCTTTTGATTCAATATGTTCAAGCATTTCTTTGATTTTATCCATACCCTCAAAAACAACATCATTTATATCTGGTGTAAATTGAAGTTTATTTTCTTTAAGCATTGAAAAAATATTTTCAATATTGTGCATAAGTTCTGCAACATTTTCAAAACCCATTGTTCCGGCAGAACCTTTAACTGTATGAGCAGAGCGGAAAATTTCATTTAAAAATTCTTCATTATCGGGTTCGTTTTCTAAGTTCAATAAATTATCATCAATAATTTCAATTTTTTCAAATGCTTCTTCTAAAAAATCTTTAATAAAGTCGTCCATGTTCATATCCATAATTAAACCCCTTTATATACAATTCCGCCATTAATAACTTTAAACTTAAAAAAGTCTTTATACTTTGATAAAGATTCAGAATGCCCTATAAACAGATATCCTCCCGGATTAAGTGCTTTATGAAATCCTTTAACGGCAAATTCTCTCATTTTTTCATCAAAGTAAATCATAACATTTCTGCAGAATATCACATCAAGCCCACTTAAATATGTAGTTGTTTTCAAGTTTGTGTTCATAAAGGTAACCAGCTTTTTAACCTCTGGTTTAACCTCTATTTTATTCCCTTTATCAATAAAATATTTTTTTAAACTCAGCCCGGGAATATTCTGTAGTCTCTTTTTATCATAAACGCCTTCTTTTGCAGTTGCAAGGGCAGTGTCTGAAATATCTGTTGCATAAACCTGAAAATTTATCTGTCTGCTTTTTAATCCAACAGCCTCAAGAAAAGTCATAGCAATGGAATATGGTTCCTGTCCCATAGAGCAGCCTGCACTCCAGATATTAATGTTAACTTTTTTTGTAAACATACTTGGTTTCTTTTTGAAAAGCTCAGGTAGTATAGTTTCTTTCAGGGCTTTAAAGTGGTTTTTATTTCTAAAAAAAGAGGTTTCATTAACAGTAAGCAAATCAAGTAGTATTTTAACTTCGATTTCTGATTCAGTACTTCTTTTGTTAAGATAACTATAGTAATTATTAAAATTTTTAAAACCCAGCTCGCCCATTCTTTCCTTTAAGCGCATTGAAAATCTGAGCTTATTTTTCTGATTAAATTCCATTCCGCTTGATTTATATATTAAATCCTTAAAAAGCTGAAATTCGGCATCATTTATTATCATTCCCATTATTTTTTTGTCCTTCTACATTCATACTTTGAAATATTTTAATTAATTGTGCTATTTCGTCCTTTGTTAATGCTACGTTTAAATTTACTTTCTTTCCTTCTGCTGAAAAATCAATTTTAGAAACAAGCTCATTAAGATTAAACTTAGAAGCATACATAATACCCATTAACTTTAAATTTCCAAGAGATTCTGCAAATTTCTGGGCATTTTCTGCCTCTGAATAGAAAAGGTCAAGAGATAAAAAAACAAGAGGGGTAAGATTCATATTAAGCCGGATTTTTGAAATATCGGCCATTTCTTTCTCAACAGGATAATTATTTATAATCTGTTTTCTGGTTTCTTCCATAATAGTCATTATTCCGGTTAATATATATGAACTATCATCTTTTAAAACATCATAAAAAATATGATGTGGTATTTCTTCAAGAGATTTTTTCTGAATAAAATTATCGTATAAAGTTTTTAAATAGGTGAAATTTCCCATTAAAAGAGTGTTTTTATCAAAGAAAGCAAACGCGTTTCCATCTGGAGCAACCTGGAAATTCAACTCTTCATAAATTTTTGTCTCATAAGAGTCGCCATCCTCGGTTTCCATTTCATCAAAAGCCTTTAACATTTTTTTGGGATTAAAATCTCCATCAAAGGCTAATGCAGTTTTAGAGTTATCCTCTCCCGCTTCCTCATCGATTAAAATAAATATGTTGTTTAAGGATTCTTCAGGCTTAAAGCCGGTTTTTTGTGAAAATTCATCTAACTTCCGGGTTTGACCTTTTATGTTTTGTTGAGCTTTAATAAGCTGGAAAATATCAGTTTGAACAAACTCATTATAGTTAACTTTTAAAACAGCAAGCAGGTTATCATGTAGAAGTTCTTTTAAACTGGAAGTTTCAATTAGTTTTTTTTCCTTTTTTTGGGTGATTTCCTCTTTGGATTTATCATTTTTATCATCGTGGGTATCTTTTACAGTTTCATCTTTCTGGATTCTTTCATCTGTTAAAACTTCTTCTTCTTTATCTTCCCCGCAACCGGAAAAAATAAATAATAAAGCACATAATAAAATTATAAAATATTTATTTAATTTTTCCATAATCCAACCTTTTTTAAAAATTTGCTAAACTCAAGTTATATCTGTAATAGTTTAATATTAATTTTAAATACGCTTTAAAATTTTTTCAACAGCCTCTTTAGATTTAAATAATATCATTTTTTTTTAGCTTTTTCAATCCTGAAAAAAAAACTTCCCGGTTATTTTCAAATTGATGCCTTTCTCCCTCTAATACACGATAGTATATAGTATCGGTTTTAACTCTCCACGGTGAATTATCTTTTGAATATTGAATGTCTACAGGTTTATGAGAGTATTTACAGAATAAATCCATGGCGAATTTATAAAAGTCAGAAACTTCATCTACATTTTTTTTGGAAATAATATATTGTAAAACAATATTAGGACCAAACTGATTAAGTTTTTTCCGGTGAATTAAAAAATTTTTTATATTAGACACTACTCTGTTAAAATCTCCCCCTTTACGAATTTTCCGGTATGTTTCGGCATTAGAGGCATCAAGTGAAATAAATAAATCGTTGGGATGAGGTAGTATTTGCTGATTGGAAGCCCTTAATATAGCTTTTAAATTTTCATCTTCAAGAAAAAAACCATTTGTATGAATAACAATAAAATCACAAAAAAGAAACTGCCTGGATTTATTTAAAAAATAATAAATCATATCCCCGAATTCAGGATTTAGTAACGGCTCTCCTCTGTAGAAAGGGTTTAGATTAGAAATTTTTCTTTTACTGTTTATAAAATCATCAATGATTTTTTTCCATTCATCAAGCTTTAAAAAACGTTTGTCTTTTAGTCTGTAATTATGCTGTGAGCAATAAGGACAACTATAATTACAAAAAGATGAAGTTTCAACAGTAAGCCATATTTTATCAGTCCACACAAATTTTCCTGACTTTTACAGTCTATGAAGTAATATTTTTTTAACCTCGTACTGATCTCTGCCGGGCATGTTTTCAGTAATGGATTTAATATAATTTTCCTTACACTCATCGCCGTCATCAGGTAGAGATTTAACTTTTGAAACAAGTTCATCAAAACCATTTTCGTCAATGTCAAAAATGTTGAGAATAAATTTTTTGTCTTTGTCTTTCATTACAAAACCTCTTTTTTAAAATAATACTTTATTTTATTTTTATTGTCTGCTCCCTGCGGGGGCCGACAGATAAAATTCTTACGTTAATATTTGAACTTTCTTCAATTTTTTTAATAAACAGCTTAGCTTTATCCGGCAGATTGTCATAGGTTTTTATGCCCTCTGTGGAGCACATCCAGCCCTCAACCGTAATATATTCTGCGGGTTCAATATTTTCTAATATGTCTATATTGGCAGGCAACGATTTTATTATATCACCTTTCATAACGTTTTGTCCATCTAAAAAAATATTATCTTTCCCGGTATATTTATAATTTTTTACTAATTTTATTTCAGGCATATAATCAAGTACATCAAATTTGGTTATAATAAAGTCTGTTCCATTTATTTCACCGCAGTATTTAAGAATTGGAATATCAAGCCAGCCAACCCTCCGGGGACGCCCGGTTGTTGTTCCGAATTCACCTGCGGTATGTCTAATTGACTTCCCTGTTTCATAATTACTTTTTGAACTTTTCATTAAAATCTTGCTTTCTTCAGGTGTTAATCTCTGATTGCCGTTTTCCTTTTTAATCTGAGAATAAGTTCCCAGTTCTGAGGGGAAAGGGCCGTTTCCAACACGAGTTAAATAGGCTCCGGAGACAGAAAAAATTCTATCTATATTTTCGGGGCTTATACCGGTTCCAGTAGATAATCCGCCGGCGGAAGCGTTTGAGGAAGTTACGAAAGGATAAGTGCCGTGGTCAATATCCAGTAAAAGTCCCTGTGCGCCTTCAAGCAGTATTTTTTTACCCTGTTTAACTGCCGGGTGAATAATTTCTCTATGATTACATATATATTTTTTTACTTTTTTAGAGTATTCAGATATTAGAGAAAAAATCTCATCTCCGTTCAGAGTGTTATCATAATTAAAAATTGATTTAAAAAAGGGATTTTTTTCAAGAAATAATTCAATAACTTCATCTAAGTTATCAAATATTTTTAAAAATTGATTATAAAAATTCACCTCTTCACTGATTCTGTTTTTAACCTCATCTTTATTAAATATCTCACCAGTTTTTATTCCGCGCCTATATACTTTATCTGCATAACAAGGACCAATTCCACGTCCTGTTGTTCCAATTCTGCTGTAGCTCATGGCAAAATCAAGTAATTTATGATATGGAAAAATTAAATGGGAATGGGCTGAAATTTTTAAATTTTCACATGAAATATTATTTTTTGACAGCACTTCAATTTCATCATGTACAAGAGAAAAAATATCAATAACTACACCGTTTCCAATTATATTAATTTTATCTGAGTAAATAATACCAGAGGGCACAATATGCAGTTTCAGGGTTTTTCCATCGGCTTTAACAGTGTGACCGGCATTATTACCGCCCTGTGCACGAATTATAATATCTGCATGCCTGGCAAAAAAATCGGTGAATTTTCCTTTCCCCTCATCGCCCCAGGCAGAACCACAAATTCCAATAACCTGATAATCCTCAAAATAATTCATTCAAAACTCCTTTTACTTTCTGTAGTTCGGGGCCTCTTTAGTTATTCTTACATCATGGGGATGTGCCTCGCTCAATCCGGCCGCAGACATTTTAACAAATTCTGCCTGTTTATGAAAATCAAATATGGTTCTCGTCCCGCTGTAGCCCATTGAGGCTCGTAAACCACCAGTAAATTGATATATAATATCATCTACAGAACCGGAGTATGGAACCATTCCTTCAATCCCTTCCGGCACAAGTTTTTTACTGTCTGAATTATCCTGAAAATATCTTTTTCTGGAACCCTCTCCGCTTTTCATTGCGTCCAGGGAACCCATACCCCTATAAATAACAAATTTTCTTCCATTATAAAGAATTTTTTCCCCGGGAGACTCTTCGCAGCCCGCAAAACATGATCCCATCATAACAGATGAGGCACCTGCGGCAAAAGCTTTTGCAAGGTCTCCAGAATACCTTACGCCTCCATCAGCTATGACCGGTATTTTATTTCTTAATACTCTGGCACAATCATAAATAGCGGTTATCTGAGGGACTCCAACTCCTGCAACTACCCTTGTTGTACATATAGAACCTGGACCTATTCCAACTTTTACAGCGTCCGCACCTGCATTGTATAAATCCAGGGCCGCCTCGGAAGTTGCAATGTTTCCGGCTATAATGTCAATTGAGTAATTATTTTTAACTTCTTTTATAGTTTCAATAACTCCTTTTGAATGACCATGGGCTGTATCAATAACAATAACATCAACACCGTTTTCAATAAGTTTAATAATTCTTTCATACTCGTAAGGGGAAACGGCAGCTCCAACTCTAAGTCGATGTTTATCATCAACATTCATTTTTGAAAAAGTATGCTCAACAATGCTTTTAATATCAAAAAGAGAATAAAGACCGCAGAGTTTATTTTCATGGTTTACTATTGGAAGTTTGCCTACTTTATTATTAATCATTTTTTTATAGGCTTCTTCGTAGTTCATATCAGGTGAGCCAGTAATAACATTTTTTTCCATATGTTTTTTTACGCAGTCATCTCTGTTTTGAATAAACTTTAAATCATGAGATGTAATAATTCCAGAAAGTTTATTTTCTTTTGAAATAATTGGGAAAGATGAAAAATTATATTCATTCAGCTTTTTTGTTTTTAAAATAAAATCAATACTCACATCATCATAAAAATAAACTGGTTTTTCAATAAAACCGTTAAGAAATTTTTTAACTTTGGCCACTTCTTTTGCCTGATTTTGAATACTCAGATTTTTGTGAACAATTCCTATTCCACCATTTTTTGCCATCGCAACAGCCATTTCCCATTCTGTGACAGTATCCATTGCGGCAGATAGCAGAGGTGTGTTGAGAGAAATATTTTTAGTAAGGTTTGAGTTGATTTTACACTTATCAGGTAATGTTTCAGAATACCTGGTTTTTAATGACACATCATCAAAAGTAAGGGCTTCGAACTTGAAGTTTTTCATGAAAGAATCAGTTAAATAATTCATAAACTCTCCCGTAAAAGCGTTTGAGGATATATTATACATCTTTTTTAAAAAAAACAAGTAGATGAGTTTCAAAAAATGTAACAATTTGCCGATACACTAATGTATATAAAATGTATATATATAATGATATATACGTTATTTTAAAAAAATATGCTTCATCATGTTGTAAAATAATAAAAAATTTAATAAAATTAAGAATTTATAAGGAAATTTTTATGGAAAAAAAGTATTTATTAATATTAGTTCTTTTTGGATTTTTATCCCTGCAAATTTATTCTTTTACTGAAGTAAAGGGGTTTATTGTCAACAAAGAGGAAAAGCCTGTTTATGAATATATTGAGGTTAGTCTTAATGATAATAAAATAATTACCGGTGATTCCGAGTTTAATTTTCCTTCCGTAGAGCCTGGAGACTATATACTTAAGGTTAATGCTCCCGACAGCAGAAATCATAATTCTGATTTTTCTTCGTATGAAAATGATTTTACAATTGCTAATGAAAATGGTAAAGCCTCCTTTTATAATTTTAACCCTAAAATTGTTCTAACAGAGGGCTTAACCTGGAATTTCAAGGGGATTATAAAAAATAAGGAAGGTGAAGTTTTAAACGATATTAAATATAAATTATACAGTGTTAAAAATGGGAAATATATTGAGAACCAGGATGATATAAAGACTGGTCCCTACAGACTTGTTGTGAATGAGCCTTTTTTTGAAGCGCATGATTCAGATTATGATTTTACAGAAATTGATAATCGCCGAAGCATGTTAGAAATTACTGTTGGTACTTTCAACGAGAATATTACTCTTTATGAGTTTCTTGTATGGCAGAATCACGATATAAGATACACTTCGAAAATGAAAAACCTGGGAAGAACTATTGAGCTTAATTATCCGGGCTCTCCTCTTGTATTTCATCTGGGTTATGAAAAAATACCGCCATGGGTTGTAAAAAGCTGGCCGGTAAACAATCAGACAATGGTGTCAGTACGGGATAATTTATCTATAACTTTTTCAGAAAAAATACTTTTTGATTCTACTGTAAGAAACAAAATACTTCTGTATAATGCTGAAAAACGTGAGTATGTTGATGTTTCCATAACTTATGATGTTGACCAGAAAACCATTATTGCAACTCCAAGAGAGAATTTAGACAGAGGAACAAAGTATCAGTTAATTATTTCTAATATTTATGATTTAAATAATAATATGATGGAATCAGACTTTCAAGTTACTTTTTATACAGAAACAACCGATTTTGAGGATTTTCATCATAAATATATGTCAAGAATTATTCAGGGTATTCCGCTTGATGAGTATGAACCTGCCGTTAAAGGGGATCGGGAACAGGTTGTAAGTAGAGATGTTAGAGATGCAAAGCAGTCTGATGATGAAATAACAGTTAGAAGACCTGAGCTGGATATTAATGTTCCAGTTGAGGACAGATTTTACTCTAAAGATTTCACATCGGATTACAGAGTATCTGGCATTGATGACTATACTCTTGATTTTTATTTAGATAGTAAGGAAATACCTTTAAACTTTCAAATTTCTTCAGAAGGAAGACAGAAATTTGCTGCAAAACTTTATGATAAAGAGGGTAAACTTCTTGAATCTGAATTTATTTATTTTACTCTTGATAAAACTCCACCTCAAATTGAAATTAACCCGTCTCTTGATGATATTAACTATCTTACAAGTTATGAGGGAGTTGTTAATGTAAATGATGAAAATCTTGATATTGTTGAAATTGAGCTTAATGGTCGTGAGCTCCGCCGTGAAATTAATCTGACGGAGGAAGGTCATTATATACTTGATATTCATGCTGAAGATAAGGCAAATAATGAAGCTTCAAAAAGTTATGAAATTATTATTGATAATACATCTCCCGAAATTGTCACTAATATTGAAGATGATAATTTATTCAGACTTCCTGTCCGACTTGAAGTTGATATTATTGATGAAAACCTCGATTATAAATCTGTTAGCTTGAACGATGAAGAATTAGAAACAACTGAATTTGAAATAAATGAAGAAGGAAGATATAAAATTCATGTTGAAGCCGAAGATAAGGCCGGGAATAAAACATCATTCAGCAAAAATTTTGAAGCTTATACTGATACAAATTATGAAGAACTTTTGATTATATTTTCCTATAAAGAGAAGTTTAGTCAATTATGGTCTTATATTGAAGAAGTTGATGAAGAGGAGGGTATTTTAACTAAACAGAGTATTATTGAATCTTTAATTACCAAGAAAACTTATGAAACTGGAACTTTTGAAGAATATGATAAAGCTGTAAAAATATACGAAGAGATTTCTTTTGATGAGCTTGTTCCTATGGAAGAGGCTCAGATAAAACAGATATTAATGCTTGAAAAATACTGGGGATATCCACTTGTAACTGAGTATATAGCCTCAAATCGAAATCAGATTGAAACCCAGCTGGAGGATTATAATTATTTAAGAAATAAATTTAATGAATTTTTTAATATAATAAATATTGCAAGAGGTAATATTATACAAATTTATGAAAGTGACAATGATATTAATATAGATTATTTTAATATGTTCTATGATGAATATGTTGAGTTTCATGAAGAATTACTTGAAATTGGAGAACTTGCTCCGGAAATAAAAATTACCAGTGAAAATTATCTGAACAATTTGAATTTTGGAAGAAAATTGCTTCACCACTCAACACATGTAACTGATAAAGCCCTTGAGGACAATGATTTACGTCAGATGATGATGAAGGAGTTAACTACAGTTATAACTTCTATGAGGCAGAATGATTTTGCTGAAATTATTGACAAAATCAAAAATCCGGATTTTGTATCCTATCTGAAAACATTTGGACGGGAATTACAGAAACATCACAGTTTTCAGATTACTTCCCAGAAGTTTTATCCTGTCAGCACAGTATATTTTGCGATTAATATAGATTTTTTAATCGAAGATAATCCTTTTAGTATTGAATTCTGGTATGAGTACAGCGAGCATTCAGATGAACTTCAAAATGATTATATAACCAATATATTCTTGATTGAGGATAAAATTAAAGATATTGTTCCTGCACCAGTTCAAGTAGTTGAAGAAGAAAAAGGTACATCATGGGGAGTAATATTTACAATTATTCTTTTAATTCTTTTAATGCTTCTGGCAGTTTTATTTATGATAATGAGAAAACGAAAAAAAATGAAAATGATTAAAGAAGTTTATGATGATGATCAGGTAGATAAATCAGAAGAATTTGTAGAAGAAGAAAAAGAAGAAGTAAAGAAAACTGAAAAGCCTTCTGAAATTGAGGAAAAAGATGATGAATCAGACCTGAAAGAAAAAGAAGAAGTAAAGAAAACTGAAAAGCCTTCTGAAATTGAGGAAAAAGATGATGAATCAGACCTGAAAGAAAAAGAAGAAGTAAAGAAAACTG
>JBNJGP010000014.1:10383-20168 GCA_051747805.1 Candidatus Muiribacteriota bacterium | reverse complement strand
AAGAAAAAGAAGAAGTAAAGAAAACTGAAAAGCCTTCTGAAATTGAGGAAAAAGATGATGAATCAGACCTGAAAGAAAAAGAAGAAGTAAAGAAAACTGAAAAGCCTTCTGAAATTGAGGAAAAAGATGATGAATCAGACCTGAAAGAAAAAGAAGATGGAAAAAAATTATCTTTTAAAAATAATTTTAATAAAGCTAAAAATAGTCTGTTCAATTTAGCAAAAAAATTAAAACCATCAAAGAAAAAAGAAGAGGAAAAACCTGTTCAGGAGGAAGCCGGACCTGAGGAAACCAAAGAAAAAGAATATAGTATGAAAGACCTGTTTCCTGAAGATTTGAAAAAAGTATTTAAAAATAGACAGGAAGATTTTAAAGTGCTTCAGAGTTTAATTTATATGGATGATGCTGAAAAAGATATTGAAGTTAATCAAAAAAATGACGGAGAATTAGATAATGTTGTTGAAGATAAACCAGAAGAGGAAAAAAACCAAGAAGTTAAACCTGATATTAAACCTTCAAATAATACTCCAACTGTTGAAGATCATAAAGAATCTGGGAAAGAATCTTCTGATGAGCAGGCACAAAAAGATTTGTCAAGAGAAAATAATCAAAAAGAGCCGGTGAAAAAACATAAATCCAGAAATGATGAAATGCTTGAAAGTATTTTAGATGAATTAGAAACAGAAATTGAGCCAGATGATAATAATAATAATAACGGAAATGAAAATGATGATGATAATGAAAAAAACTTTGATGATGCTTTAAATGAACTTCAAACAAATACTCCTGAAGAACTTATTAAGGCTGAAAAAGAAGAAATAGAGGCTGATGAACTTACTGAAGAGCTGGGGCTTAAGGATATTATAGATGATGACCTTGATGAATATTTAAATCTTGAAGTAATCCATGATGAAGACGAAGAGGAACAGCCCGTGGAAGAGGATAAATCAGAAGATAAAAGTAATAAAAATGATAAAGAAAAACAGACTGAAACAGATGATGAAAATTCTAAAAATAAAAAGAAAAAAGCAGGAAAAGAAACGAACAATGATTTAAATACTTTAGATGAACTGCTTAATAAAGATGATAAAAATGATTCAAAATAAAAACAGACAATAAAAAAAACCGGGCTTTCAAGCCCGGTTCCTTTTTTGCTTAAAAATTTATGATTGAATTACTTTAAATTGTAAAATGAGTCAATTCCTTCAAAACATGCCACTTCGTCCATTTCTTCTTCAATACGGATTAATTGATTATATTTGGCAATTCTGTCAGTTCTAGATGCTGAGCCAGTTTTAATCTGTCCAGCATTAACTGCAACAACAAGGTCGGCGATAGTAGTATCTTCTGTTTCACCGGAACGATGTGAAATTACTGCAGTATAACCGTGTTTAAAGGCCATTTCAACAGCATCCATAGTTTCGGTTAAAGTTCCTATTTGATTCAATTTAACAAGAATAGAATTACAAATTCCTCTATCAATTCCTTCTTTAAATATTTTTGTATTTGTAACAAAAAGATCATCTCCAACAATCTGAATTTTTTTACCAAGTTTCTGGGTTAATTTTTCCCAGCCTTCCCAGTCCTGCTCGGCTAAACCATCTTCAATTGAAATAATAGGATATTTATCAACTAGGCCGGCATAATAATCAATAAGCTCGGATGATGAAAAAGCTTTTCCACCCTCAGCCTGAAGAATATATTTGCCATCTTTATAAAACTCAGATGCCGCACAGTCAAGAGCAATTTTAACCTGTTCGCCGGGTTTATATCCCGCTTTTTCAATAGCCTTCATAATTAATGTAATAGCTTCTTCATTGTCTTTAACGTCAGGGGCAAATCCGCCTTCGTCGCCAACAGCAGTATTCATACCTTTTTCTGATAGAATTTTTTTGAGATTATGAAAAATTTCAGTTCCCCATCTAATTGCTTCTTTAAAACAGGTTGCACCAACAGGCATTATCATATATTCCTGAATATCAGCGTTATTATCAGCATGTTCCCCGCCGTTAACGATATTCATCATTGGAACAGGGAGGGTTTTTGCATTAATGCCGCCAATATACTGATAAAGTGGAAGATCAACATAATTTGCAGCAGCTTTAGCAACAGCCATAGATACACCAAGCATTGCATTTGCGCCTAGTTTGGACTTGTTATCTGTGCCGTCAAGCTCAAGCATGATTTTATCTATTAAAACCTGTTGTGTGGCATCTAATCCAAGAATTTCAGGAGCAATAACTTCATTAACATTTTTTACAGCTTTTAAAACTCCTTTGCCCATAAATCTGTCTTTATCTTTATCTCTTAACTCAAGAGCTTCTCTGGTTCCTGTGGATGCTCCTGAAGGAACTATAGCACGTCCCATAGTACCATCTGTAAGAATTATTTCAACCTCAACAGTTGGATTTCCTCTGGAGTCAATAACTTCTCTACCCCATACATAATCTATAATACTCATAAAATAAAACCTCCTTTATTTTTTTTTATATTATCAGTGTTTAAATTCAATATCAATAAATTATAACTTTCTGCCGGAAAGCAGACCAAATAAATTTCCAAATCTTCTTTTAGAGTTTTTTTCAGCTTCTGCTTCTTCTGCGGATTTTTTTCTTTCATCGATTTGTCCGAGAGTATCAGAAAACATATTGTTAAACATTTTTTTGGCAGCTTCTTTTCTGTCTTTTTCGGTTTTAAATAATCTTCTGATTTCTTCAAGCTCTCCTCTGTCAAGAAAAATACCACCGCACATGCCACATTCGTCAATTTCAATTTCACGGCGTACACTGAAAAAACGTTTTCTCAGTTTAATTGAGTTGCATCTTGGACATTCACGTTTTTTTGAAAAATCGATTTTTACTTTTTTATCAAATGAAATATTTAATAAGTCATCATCAACATGCTCATGTTCTTCGTCAAATTTTTCAAGTTCATAATTATCAAACCATATACCACCGCAGCCATTTTTACACAGGTCAACTGTTACATCCTGAACCTGCAGATTAGTCATATCATTTTCACAAGCGGGACATTTTAACTTCATTGAAATTCCTCCTATTAAAATCATTGAAAAAAAGAACAATTTAAAAATTCATGTTATTATATTTTAATAATAGTTATCCAATCATAAAAAGTCAAAAAGATTTTTTAATTTATGAATAATCCTGGATTTTGATTTAAATTGAAGAGCCTCAATTTTTGTAATATTTTTAATCCCCTTCAGCGAATTAGTAATAAAACAGTTATTAAAATCTTTAACATCAACAGGCTTAATATTTTCAAAAAAAACAGGAATCCCCTGTTTAGAGGACAATTCAATAACCTTTTCTCTGATAATTCCTTTCACAATACCTGCATTATCTGGTGGAGTGTAAATAGATTCATCATCCTTAACGAAAAAAATATTAGAGGCAATACATTCAGCAATATTACCTTTTTCATTCAATAAAATAAAATCTGATATATTTTTTTTGTAATATTGAAAAGCCTCAAAATAATCAAGACGGATTAAATCATTTTTGTAGTATTTTTTGTTTGATTTCCTCTTAATTGTTTCTAAAAAAATTAACTTCTGAGTATTAGTTGTTTTAACACCATTTAATAAAAATTCTAATTTCCCGTTATTAAATAAAAAAATATTTAAACGATTTTTTTTAAATTCAGTATTTTTAATGCCCTCTAAAAATTCAGCTGTTTTTTCATATATGTAATTAAAGTCAGAAATTTCAAAGTTATAATAATTGGCGGCCCCGCACAACCTTTTAATATGCTCATTCAGAAAAACCGGTTCTGTGTTAATAGTTAAAATTGTTTCAAAAACATAATCCATATTTAATCCTGTTTATAAAAATTTATCCTTTACACCTGCTCTATTTCATTTTAATATAAAAAATATGAAAAACAAATGTTTATTTATAGATAACTACGATTCTTTCAGTCATACTATTTTATACTACCTGCATTTATCGGGTTTTGATACACATATTATTAAAAATAATTTCTCGTTTAAAAAAATTAATTACAATAATTTTGATTGTTTTGTTTTTTCTCCGGGCCCTGGCAATATATTAAATACCGGGAATTCACTGGAAATATTTTCTAAAGTTAAAAACAAATTTCCGGTTCTGGGTATATGCCTTGGTCATCAGCTTATATGTCATTTTTTTGGTGGAAAAATTAATCATTTAACTTCTCCGTTTCATGGTATAAATGTTCCGCTTATTCATAAAAATGATAGAATATTTAATAATATTCCCCGGAAATTCTCTATGGCGTGTTATAATTCTCTTATTATTGAAGAGTTAAACAATAAAAATATAGAGATTATTGCCAGGACTGAAAAGGATAATCATATTATGGGAGTTAAAATTAAAGATAAAAAAATATATGGGCTGCAGTTCCATCCTGAATCGTTTATGAGCATGGGTGGAAAATATATTTTTGAAAATTTTTTGAAAATTATAAATGATTGAAAAATATTTTAATTACAGCAGTATAGATAAAGAAATATTAAACAAGCCCTCTTCTTCTTTTTCATTCCCGTATTTAGAATTTAGAGGAAAATGGTTTGATTCTGATTTATATATTAAATGTAATGGATTAAACGCTATAATAAAAATTTATGGGGAATATGCAGAAATAACAGCTGATAAAAAAATAAATTATAAAATATCGGCAGATAAACTCATTGATAAAGTTAATTATCTGCATGAAAAAACCAATAAACCTGTGTTTTTTTTATTCAACTATGAACTGGGAAAATTTTTTCAGAATTTATCTGTACATAAAGATGATGTTCTAGGCTACATTTTTATACCTGCCTCTTTTATGATAGAAAAAGAAAATAAATTAATAAAATATTCATTTATTAATAAAAATCTGCAACTTGTAAAAAATCAACCGTTTGAATTTATAAAACCGTCAGAGGAAAAAACTTTTTCTGAACCGGATTTTAAAATCTATTCCAAAAAATTAAAAAAACTGAAAAAATATATTATTGATGGTTTTACCTATCAGACAAATTATACTGAAAGAATTCAATTTACTAAAAATATTTCTCCTTATGATTATTATAAAAAACTTTATAATATTAAAAGTTTTTCTGCATTTTTAACTTTATCTCCCAGTAAAGCCTTAATTTCAGATACTCCTGAACGTCTGTTGTTTTTTGATGGAAAGTTTGTTCAGACGGAGCCTGTAAAGGGAACTATTAATTCAAAGTTGAATAATGCAAAAAATAAATTGCTGAATTCCAGCAAAGATCTTACTGAGCTTGCCATGATTACAGACCTGCTACGTAATGATATTTCAAAAATCATTAAAGTTAATACACTTAAAGAGAAATTTGCTGTTCTAATGAACCTTGACGAAATTCTTCATCTTTACAGTATAGTCCGGGGTGAGTTAAAAAGTTCATCTAAACTTGGACAGATTATGAAACAAATTTTCCCGGGAGGTTCAATTACCGGAGTACCCAAAAAAATGACAATGAAAATTATTGATGAACTTGAATCCTCAAAAAGAGGCTTTTATACAGGTTCGGCGGGTTTGCTTTATAATCAGAAATTTGATTTTAACATTTTAATCCGGTCTATTTTTTATGAAGATGGTATTTACACATATGGAACAGGTGGAGGTATAACCCATTCATCCTCAATAGAAGATGAATGGGATGAAATGCTTTTAAAAGCCTCCAAAATCAAATATAAATAGTTTGTTCTATTATCGACCAGTTGCCCAGCTCCAGGCGCTGCTTAACGCCCCAGAAACTGCACTTGCAGCCTGCTGAGTTTTTTTCCCTACATAATGTGCTGCTTTACCAACAGAGCCAAGGACGTTATTCCATGCGTCTTTAGCAGCAGCGCCAACTTTTTTAGCAATATCAGCAGTGCCATCAGCCGCCACTGAAATAACATAAACTGCACCATCGGCAGCTTTCTGTGCTATATAGACAGTTCCGTCAGCAGCTTTTTCAAAAACATAGCTTGCACCGTCACTTAGTTCCTGTGCAACATGCCCTCTGATTTCATTTAACAGCATAGTAATCTCACGGTCTGCACGGGCAATATCTGCGGTATATCCATATTCCTCAATAGGGTATAGTTTAAATCCTGAAAAATATCCTACCCGGTCTGTAAAAGCTTTAGTTTTCTGAAACTGGGTCTGAATTCCTAAATTAACTTTTATACCAGCTGATACATTAATACCAACTTCTGGTTTCATGTGGCTGAGTACAAGCTCTGTCCTTTCGACCATGAAAATTGGAGTAGAGGCAAGTTTTTTAAAGGATTTTGAAATATCCCCAAATAAACCTTTAACTTTTGCAACAACAGTTTGCTGGTCCTGTTCATTTTTTTCGGTTAAAAGAGTTCTTGAGAATGCTGCCCATTCTGCAAAATATTTTTCGGTTTTTTCTTTATCAATTATAAAAATATACATTTTTGTTAAACCCTGAGCATCATAAATTTCAGCATAATCATTAGCTCTGGCACCATCATCTTTGAGTTGTTCCTTAAGAAAATCAATAGCCCTGTTATATACATTAGGTTGGAACTTATATCCCATTGAGAAAATAACAAGTGAACGGTTTAAATTGAAATTTTCATCAAAACGGAATATCAAATTAGCATTAACGGATCCATCAACATTAGTCAGCCACCATGCAGGAATAATATTCTTGCCAAAGATTTTACTTTGAAATTCAAGAGCAGAAAAATTGCCAGCAAGCGAACTTTTTAAAGCAACATTATATTTATCATCAGTTGGACCAAAAATATCAAATCCGCCTATAGTTCCAGCATCAACGCCAACAGATAAGTTTCCAGAACCCGAAACTACTTTTGCCTGTCCACCAAAATTTACTTTATTATCATTATTAATTAAACCAAGCTGGCCGCCAATATCACCATTTACACCAATTTTGCCGCTTATTGATAATCCGGCATACATCTGATGTTCTTTTATATCTACACCAGACATTTTTTGAACAGCACGTGTGGCAATTGGCTGAAATGGACCCTGAAAATATAAAAGTCTATCAAGTAAATATACAGTCTGAGCTCTTAAACCTTCCTTTGAATAAGGATTAGCGAAAAGATGTTTTGTAGAAAATCCTGCTTTAACGGATGCACTTGCACCTACTGTTGCACCCGCGCCTGCACCAAAATTATGTGATAAAAAACTTACATCAAGCGGTTTAACCTTTGGGCCCAGCGTTGCGGAAAAGCTGCCAGAAAGGCTTGGAAAAGTCTGATAAACTAATCTATCTTTCATTCTATCTTTAATATCATCCGCAAAAAACATTATTCCGCCATCAATATCTGGTTTTACTCCTATTGTAGCACCTGCAACAACGGGTTCAAGACCAACACCAACATTCAGGCCCACAGAGGCAGAGTATGACAAAATCATATCTCTTGGTTTAATTTCAACATTAAAATCGGCTGTAACATTATCATTAAGAGAAACGGTGAAAAATTCCTCGTCGGTATTAAATCTATCAGCTTCTAAAGAAATAGTAATCATTCCTTTTTCATCTGATTTATATTCCTGACCGTCGATATTTAAAGTTACGGGTTCAACTTTCATTCCCTGTTTGTCTATAACTTTTAGATATATATTTAAAGTTCCCCCATCTCTAACACTAAAAGCATAATCCTCACCAAACCAGGGAACTATTTTATATTCTTCAGGTAAATCATCAAAAGGTACAGGGGCAGTTCCGGTAGTTCCAGATGCCGGAACATACTGTTTAACAATAGAAGAATCAGTTTCTGTGTTATAAAGAGCAAGTCCGTCATCATAAACAGCTCTTACTTTAACGTTACCAATCATTGTTCCAGGAAAAGCATATCTGGAAACAAATGTGTTTGTTTCACGATTAAAATAAACAACTCTTACAGATTTTACTCCAACTTCTGAAACACTGATTAATTCTTCATCAGCTATTTCTAAATTCTTTATTTTTTCCTGAAATTTACCATTATTTATATTTTTTCTTATTTTATATCCTAAATCGGAAAAGTAATTATAAGTATCGGCTGGAGCAATATCTGGATTGCTTTTGAAAGCCTCGGTAAAGGAGTCAATTACTGGGAAAAATAAATATGCCTCAAGTGTATCAGGCTCTAAATCTTTTGAAATTATAACATTTGCAAAAGCCTCAAGGTTATTATAATTGTTTCTGCTGTCAATCATCAAGTCAACAACAGCGTTTATATATTCATCCATATCTTCAATCTGTGAGCTTAAAGAACGAAATTTTCTTTCATTATCGTTTATTGACATTAAATTTTTAATACCAATATTTTTTAAGAGGTTAACTTCTTTAATGTGATTGAAAATATCAAGATTTCCCTCTGTAGCCTGTTTGTAGAGAGTATGTACCTGCCCTCTTTTAAACAGTGAGTTTTTAGTGGAAAGGTTAACTTCTGAATCTGAATATTCAGACATGTTATATCGATCCATTCCACTGTAAGTTAATGTATCCCCAGAGTAAAAGTTATTAGAATAAGTTGTAAATGATAACGATAAAATAATTATTAACGTAATAAAAATATTTCTGTTTTTTTTCATAAGTTCTTCCCCCCTTTTTTTTATATAACAGGCACTTTTATTTCTTTATAAGTTAATCCAAGCGGATCACTAACTTGAATTTTTATATCAAGGTATTCTTTGCCGTCAGCTGTTTCTGAAAGTTCATATTCAAGATTATCTAATTCAATCATATATATTAATTTATTAAATTTTTCTTTGCCTTCGGATTCTTTTTTAAAATCAACAAATTTTGTATTATGCTGAGTATTATTCAGCTGTATGACTGGTCTGTAAAATAGACGGGTTTTCTTATAAAAATCTTCATCATTATAAAGGGCTGTATCTTTTAAAACAATAAAAAATGGAGTTGCAAAACCCCCGTTTTTCTTTCTTAAAAACTCAGAAGTTTCTAGAATTTCTATTTTTTTACTGCGATTAATTTTAATAGTTCTTTTAGAAAAGTTTTCATAAGGTAGCCATATTTCGCTATCGCTGTCCCTGCGGTATCTGAAATAAGTTCTAAGTTTAACTTTATATTCAGGTTTAGCAGGACCGTTTGGAATATCAAAAGATTTTGAAATATTTTCACCCTCATAGTACTGATCAACTTCAGTGTCAAAAAACCATTGAAATGTTAAGTCTTTAATTTCAAACCCTGAAGTGTTTTTAAGTTGAGCCGACATATTAATATTTTGGCCCGCATCGCCTTCTTCAGGAACTTTCATAATAGTATATATATCAAGGTCTTCTTCTTGGTATTGAAAGCTTTTTTCTTCAATAATTTCTTCAAAAGTTTCGTCGCCATCTTTAACGACAAGTTTTATTGTAATATTATAAGTGCCTTCATCTTCGTAAAAGTGTTCAATATCTTTTTCTTCGTAATTTGAAACATGAACTTTAGTTTGATTACCATCTCCCCAGACATAAACAATGTTAATATCTGTAATGCCTATAGACTCAAACTTTGCAACCATTTCTTCGATTTGGGCAAAAGGGTCTGCAACTGTATTTACTGAAGATAATATAGTTAAAATTAATATTATTAAAAGGGTTTTTATATTTTTCATATTTATATTTTAACCTAAAAAGCTTAATTTTTCCACGTGTTTTTAATGGTGTACCAATTTTGAGCTCTAATCTGCTCCGCACTTCTCGGCTCTCACCTTTCACTTCTCACCTCTCACGGCTCTTCTCGGCTCTTATCGGCTTTTGTCTGCTCCTATCGGTCTCTATCGTCTCACCTTTCACTT
>JBNJGP010000014.1:0-10283 GCA_051747805.1 Candidatus Muiribacteriota bacterium | reverse complement strand
TCACCTCTCACGGCTCTTCTCGGCTCTTATCGGCTTTTGTCTGCTCCTATCGGTCTCTATCGTCTCACCTTTCACTTCTCACCTCTCACGGCTCTTCTCGGCTCCTATCTGCTCTTCATCTTCTTCGTTCTCTTTAGAATTTAACTCGGCCAGAGCTTTTGCCTCCATCTGTTGTGCTTCCCGTGCGACTTTTAAATCTTCTGGTGAAGGATTTGCAGGAGCAAGTGCTGCTCTTTTTATCTGCTGGGCTTTTGAAATAGTGTCTTCTGGATTTTTACCTTCGCTGGAATCAATATGAACATCCCCACCCACAGCATAATTCTGACCATCAGGGCCAGTCTTGTATTCAAAGTTTGCCCCTGAAAGCTGCAATCCGCCAGCAGCCGCAAGATGGGTTGCTTCATGCTGTCTTACTTCACGGTCAGTTTGTTTTAACTTTTCCAGCTGTTTTTTTTCTTCTTCTGTTAATTCTTCATTATTTTGGGTTTTATCGACTTCTTTATCTTTTTCGATGCGGGATAATCTTTTAGCTTCTTCTGATATTTCAACAGTATCCTCGAAAAGGTTGGAATTTTTATTTGAAGTATTATTTTCACTTTTTTGAATTGAATTATTATCATAATTAAAATTAACTGATGGATTAGAGCTTATTGATGATAAATGCATAACATCCTCCGTGACGCAAAAGTTATACAGAATCCATTCTATATATTATTATATCACGAATTTTTCAAATTAACAAATTTACTTTTGAATTCCTTGATTTTCATATGCAATTGATTGCTTTTTTATTTATTATTACTTAAAATTAATTAATGATATCAAAAAACAGGCAAAAATTTAAGGTTTTAATAGCTGGCTTTTTATTTTCATTAATTTTATTTGAAATTATTCTCAGATTAACTGGCTTTTTTTTTCAACCTGATACAATAATACAGGATGAAAATTTGTCTAAGAATTTAATTTCATGTTTCGGGGACTCATTTACTTATGGATTAGGAGTTCCTCGTGGAAAGGATTATCCTACACACTTAAATAAACTGATTGGAAAAAAATATGATGTTTTAAATTATGGTCAACCCGGCGCTAATACAACAAATGTTTACAATAATATGAAAAAAGCCTTTGAAAATAATATTCCAAGCAAGGCAATAATATTATGCGGTACAAATAATACCTGGAATTTAGAGGGCTTTTCTGAATTGTATGAGCAGGATCAAAATATTATTTATAGATTAATGTATAAACTGAAAATTGTACAGTTTGGACGTTTTATGCTACGAATTATTTCAGGCGAGTCTTTTTCTGAAATTCAAAATAACAGTCTTGTTTCTGCAGGAATTAATTTTAACGGGAGGGAGAAAATAAATAAGTTAATAAATAAGGCAGAGAATGAAAAAAATGAAAAAAACTATGATAAATATATTAAAATTCTTTATGAAGCTTTAAAAGAAGAACCTGATAATCCAGGAATAAATTTGAAAATATTTGAATATTATGCTGTAATCAGACCGGAAGAAATTAAAAATCCTGAAGTATTTCTCCTATACTTTTTAAAAGCTGTTGAAACTTCTATAAAAAATGAGAATCTTTTTAAAAATGATATAAAAAGTAATCTTTATATAGAATTTGAAAATTTTCTTCAACAATTTAAAAAAAATGGTATTGAAATTGAAAACTTAAAAAACCATATTGTATATTATGCAAGAAAAAGATTATTAACAGTTGAAAATAGAAAAAATCTTATTTTTTTACTAAATTTAACAAAAGAATTAGAAGAAAAACAGAATTTTTATTATGATCTGCTTTTTTCGTTAAAAAAACTTCAGAACGAGTATATAATTCGAAAAAAATTATCTTTTTTACAGGAAAATTATAAAAACAAAGACGAGTTTTACTATTTTTATTATGATATTTTAAAATCCAGTCTGTCTCCTCAAAAGTCAGATAGATTAATTAAAATTTTTTATGAAGTATTTGAAAGAGGATATTTAGAAAATTTAACTTTGATTGATAAATACTTTTCTGAATTCTTTATAAAACAGATTTTGATTTTACACAGCGATTTTAATTCAGCCAAAAAAATGATTAGAAATAAAAATTTATTAAAGGATGATTTTAATTCTATAGAGGAATTTCATGAGATGCTTTTTTCTGATTTTTTTAAAAAAATTTCTGCTTTTAAAAAAATTCCTGATAATAAAAAAAATTATTTTAAAAAAATATTATTTTCTGCTTTTGAATTTAATTATCCTGTCAGTAAACATTTATCTCTTTTAGAAAAATTTTATAAAAATAATAATTCCTGGCTTGAGGAACATATATCAAAAATTATTTTTAACAAAGCTATTAATGATTTTACGCAAATTGACAGGGCTAAAGAATGGTTTGAATATCTGCTTTCAGAAAACATTTCAAGCGCCAGACTCTATGGTTATCTTTCAAATATTTATTTTAACCTTTCTCACAAAAATTCTGATTATCTTGAGAAATCATATGAATTTATTAAAAAATGTCGTGAAATAGAGCCTGAAAATTCAGAATATCTTAATCTGCACCGGCTAATATTAAACAGAATGGGAAAATCTGATGAGTTAAGAAAGCTTCAGGATATTGATTATCACATTCAAAAAAGAGGGCAGCTAACCCGCTGGATAAAAAATGATTTCAATAAAATGCTTGAGCTCTGTCAAAATCATAACGTAGAAATGATTATAATAAACTACCCTCTGAATGTTGATTTTCCATTATTCAACCATTCTCTGCTTGAAGAAATATCCCGTGAAAATAATATAAAATTTATTGATGTTTATTCTATTTTTAAAGAGCTGGATGAAAAAACATATGATAGTTTATTTCTGACAAACGGTCATTTAAATACTAAGGGAAATAAAAAAATGGCACGTATTATTTATGAAAGGTTATTTTAATATTTCCAACTTGTTTTATAATTCAATAAATTATATAATGTTCACAACTTCGAATATTTTTTTCTAAAAGCTCAAAGTAATTATTTTTATTTCAGGGAGGTTCAATGTCAATAACTGAACAAAAGGAAAAACTCAAAACAAAAGCGCAATGGCTTATTGAAAAAGCAAAAAAATATGCTCCATTTGTTTTTGTTACCTTAACAGATACCCATAGTGCCCTAACAAGGTTTGGAGAAAATGAAATAACGCAGAATGTTGGACAAAGCGATTTTTCTGCAGATATAACCCTTTCTTTAGATAAAAAGTCAACTAAACTGCAGGTAGATTCATTAGATGAGGAAAAACTCGATAAAATGTTTGCAAAAGCTTTAGAAATACTTAACTATCAAAAACCTGATAAAAATTTTCCGGAATTTGCAAAAAATGAAAAATATGAAGAAACAACTCAATCCTTTGATGAAAAAACTGCATATATGAAACCAGATGAGCGGGCAGAGAAAGTAATAAAAGTTATAGAAATGGCAGAAAAAGAGAACTTAATTTCCTCTGGAATTGTAAAAAATGGATTTAATTCTCTTGCAATAGCCGATTCTGATGGCCTTTTTGCATATTCTGATAATTCATTTGTTGAAATTTCACTTACAGTAATGGATGATAAAGGATGTTCTGGATGGGCAGAGGCTTCCTCGTGGAACGTTGATAATATTGATTTTGAAAAAATTGGAGAAACAGCAGTTAAAAAAGCTCTTTTATCCAAAGAGCCGCAGGATATTGAGCCAGGCGAATACACTGTTATTTTAGAGCCGGGTGCATGCGCCGATTTTTTATTATTTTTATCGTTTATGGGTTTTTCTACAGAATCATATTACGAGGGTGAAAATCCATTTAAAAATCAACTTAATACAAAAGTTTTAAGTGATAAAATTACCATAAAAGACAATCCTTACAATGATATTAATCCTGGATTACCTTTTGATTTTGAGGGCAATAAACGTCAGGTATTAACTCCAGTAGAAAATGGCGTTTTTAATGAGCTTCCTCTTGATTATAAGTGGGCAGAAAAAACTGGTAAAACCTCAACCGGACACGCTCTTCCCTATCCTAATTCACATGGACCTGAATGCCTTAATTTGCAGCTTATGCCAGGCGAAAAAAATCTTAATGAAATTATTAAAGAAAGTGATAACTGTTTACTTATAACTCATTTTCATTATACCAACGTTATAAACTCGAATAATTTAACTATTACAGGAATGACAAGAGATGGTGTTTATATGATTAAAAATGGTGAAATAGCCTATCCTGTTAATAATCTTAGATTCACTGAAAGTATTGTCAGAGCATTAAATAATGTTGAACAGGTGTCTTCAGAGCAGGTTTTTCAAAGTGGCTTTTTTGGTGGTGGATTTATTCTACCAGGTTTGAAAATTAATAACTTTAAATTTACAAGTACAGGAATGTAGGAGGGTTTGATGAAAAAATTTACTGACTTAGCAATAGATATTTGTAAAAAAGAAGGCGCTTCTTATGCAGATATAAGGATAATAGATGAAAGAGATGAAAAATTAACTGTAACAAATGGAGAACTTTCAGATATTTTGAATTCTGATTCTTTAGGTTATGGAATAAGAGTAATTGTTGATGGCGCATGGGGATTTGCCTCATGCTCGGAATTATGTGAAGAAAAAATAATTCAGACAGCTAAACAGGCGGTTGAAATTGGTAAAGCATCCTCAAAAAAAATTACTCAGAAAGTTAAGTTAACAGAAGAAAAAGCATATCAGGATAGATGGAACACTCCATATATTATAGACCCATACGAAGTTCCAATGGAAGAAAAAATATCGTACTTGTTTGCATGTGATGAAATATTAAGAGAAGATAAAAAAGTAGTTAAGGCAGAATCATATATGTGGTTTTCAAAAGAGCATCAATGGTTTGCCTCAACTGAGGGAAGTTTTATTGAGCAGGAAATTATCCGCAGTGGAGGCGGTATAAGGGCAACTTCCTCTAATGGAAAAGAAACTCAGAGAAGAACCTATCCAGCTTCTTTCGGCCAGTATATGCAGGGTGGATATGAAGTTTTAATGGGACTTCAGATGCTTGAAAACGCAGAAAAAACAAGAAATGAGGCAATAGAGCTTTTAACTGCACCACAATGTCCTTCCGGCAGAAAAGATTTAATTATTGTCGGGGAACAGCTTGCACTTCAAATTCATGAATCAATTGGGCATCCTATTGAACTTGACAGGGTGCTGGGATATGAGGCAAATTATGCCGGACGTTCTTTCTGCACGCTTGAGAAAAAGGGGAATTACAAATATGGCTCAGATATTATGAATGTTGTAGCTGATCCAACTTTTCCCGGTGGACTTGGAACATATGGATACGATGATGATGGTGTTAGAGCCTCACGTTTCCATGTTATTAAAGATGGTGTTTTTCAGGCCTATCTTGACAATCGTGAGTTTGCTCATAAAACTGAAGAAAATTTTTCTAGAGGATGCAACCGGGCACAGGGCTGGTCAAATATACCTATTGTAAGAATGCCTAATTTATCTTTAGCACCAGGTAACAGCACACTTGAAGAAATAATAGAAGATACAGAAGATGGTTTAATTGTTTCAACAATTAAATCCTGGAGTATTGATCAGTATAGATATAATTTTCAGTTTGGCATGGAAATTGGATGGGTTGTGAAAAATGGTAAAATTTCACATATGATCAAGAATCCGACATATCAGAGCAATACACCTGAATTCTGGAATTCAATGGATAAAATCTGTAATGAAGATTACTGGGTGTTATGGGGAGTTCCAAATTGTGGTAAGGGTCAGCCAGGCCAGCGTGCAGAGATGAGTCATGGTTGTGCACCTGCTAGATTTAAAAATGTAGAAGTTGGTATTAATTAAAAAATGCCAGAACTTAATTAAAAACTTAAAAGGCTATCTTCGAAAGTTGAAATTAAATAATATTTTTAGATAGCCTTTATTTAAACTGAGGTAATTGATATCAGAAAGTATTTATTGCTTGAAACATCAACTGTTTGTAACATAGAATGCAGTTTCTGCAGAAAAAATAAATACTACAGCGATGATTTAAAGAAAAAACCTTCTTTCATGACTCTTGAGGGGGTAAAAAAGAAGGTGAACAAAAACTCAAATTATGAATGGGTTTCTCTTTTTAATAATGGGGAATTTTTTTTAAATCCTCAGTGGAAAGAAATTTTTACCTATATTGTTTCGACAGTTTATTACTCCTCTTCTATAAAATCTGTTTTACTTGCAACAAATGTAACCCTGCTTGATCATGAAAAAGTGGATTTTATTTTAAATAAATTAAAAAAATATCCTGTTGCATTCACAATGATTCTATCAATAAATGCTTTTAAAAGAGAAACTTATAAAAAAATTGTGGGCAGAGACTTAAGAGATTCAGTTTATAATAATGCACGTAATTTCATTTATAAAGCAGTTATTCATAATAAAATATATAAAAATATAATTGTTTTTACACAAATTGTTGTAATGCCTATAAATCAGAATGAGCTTGAAAGTTTCATTAAATACTGGCAGAACGTTTATAAAGAAAATGGTGTGGATTATTATCTATGCGAAGATATGGCCGCGATTAAAAATAAATATTATCTCATAACACTTAAAAGGTTGATAACAGGAAAAAAATCAGATACCTCTTTTTACCTAAGCACAATAAAAAATCTTCAAAAAAAATTTAAAATAAAAATAAACAGAAATGTTGAGAGTGGTGAAAACTATTTTAAAAGACGTGTATGCTTTATGCTTTTCAACAGTCCGCTTATATCTGAAAAAAAACAGGGAGTATGTTTTCATGACTCACATTATAAATATGCTTATCCAGAAAAAGAAAGTTTAAAAAAAATTGTTCATAATAAATATAAAACCAATCATTATCTGGGTTTTTTTCATGATCCTGAAATTTGTGATTATTGTTTAAACTATTCTGCCTTGAATATGAAAAAAGCAGAAGAACTTGCCCCCACAGTAAAAGTTTTTAAAATGTATGAAAAACGCTTAAATAAGGGGATTCCTTTTGAATTTTACAATGTAGGATATAAAACTTCTGAGGATAAAAAAAAGCTTATAAAATTTTTAAATAAAAATAATTACTATTCGCTCTTTTCTAATTCAGAATTAAAAAGTGATAATATACTTTATATGGGAAAAAATTCATTAAAAAAGAAAAAAAGCGAACACTTCTGCGCTGCCTGGCTTACAAATTTGAAGTTTAAAAATAATTCTATTTATTCAGGTTGTGAAAAAATTAATATTGAAATTAAAGATTTTAATCAGTTTCAAAAAAAACTTCATAATAATGATTTATCAAGTATTCCATTTGAATGTTTGTTATGCGAAAATAAATTTGTGTTCAATGAGCTTTATGACTGTTATAGATTGTTTCAAACAGATAGCTTCTACTCCCCTCTAATGCCGGGAGTTGAAACAATGGAACTTTTTTATGAAGTTGAGCAGAAAGTAAAAGAAAACAAACTTGAGCAGGCCTGTAATTTAGCTAAAGGGGCAAACAACATTTATCCTTTATTAAAAATTATTAACAGCGCCACCTTTTATAGAATCTATTCCAACAGTTTATTAAACTTAATAAAAGAAAATATGGATATATTTATACTTTTTAAATATCTGAAAAGCTGTAATCCAGATATTTATAAATTAAATGAATTGATTTTAAAAAGCCAAAATAAAATTTTTATTAAAATTTTTATTTTTAAACTTATTCAACTTATAAAATTAGAAAAACTCTATTCTCATAAAATAATTGAAAAATCAGAAAATGTAATATTTAATGCATTTATAAACTGTAAATTTAAAGAAATAAAAGTTTCAGACTTAAAAAACAATGAAGATGTATTTGAAAAAATTCTGATGAAAAGAATTGAAAAATTATTTTTACAAAAAAAAGAAAAAGAAATTTTTAAACTATATAAAAACAACCCTGTCCTGATAAATTATAAAAATATTGAAAAATATTTAAAACATTTTGATATTCAGAAAATATTTGATTTATTGCTGGATGAAAATTTTAATTTTAAAAACAAAGATATCGTCATGAAAAACACCGGAGAAAAATATATTTTAAAAATAAAAGAAAATCATATGAAAAAATTAAATCACTTTATCAACAATATTTTTCCGGCACTTTTAAAACATAAAAAAACAAACCTTATTGATTATTTTACTGAAAAGATTTTAATCCATAATTCCAGTATAAAAATTTATAAAAAAATATACAAAATTTTAAAAAAATATAAAAACAAAGAAGAAATCATCGCGTTTTTTAAACCTAAATTAAATTACTTGATTTTAAATGCAGAAATAAATAATTTTGATACAGAAACCCTTAAAATATGTGAGGATATTTCTAAAAAAGTTTTTGTTGATAAAATATTTGATTTAATAAAAAAAGAAAAATTTTATACAGTAATAAAGATTTTAGAAAAATATCCCTCCCTGTTTAATAATATTAGAAATTTTATTTTAAATTCTGATATGGATAAAATTAATTCAAAACAGATTAAATTTTTAATTTCAACCGCTTATAAAAATAATGACGATAATTTTTTTTTTATGATTTATTCATATTATATGAAAAAAAATAAATTTAATTATGCACGCCGTTACTTTGAAAAAATTACGCATAAAAACCCCTTTTTTACCGAAGAAGAAAGAAAAAAAACAAAATTGTTTTTAGATAAAAAAAACAAAAATGTTTTTTCTAAAATAAAGAGTATATTTAAATGGGCACCCTGAACAGAGTGCCCTAGAATTTTTTATTTACCTCTGGTTTTAATATATGTTTGGGCCATCTCAATAATATGATTTCTGAATTTCTGAAGTTCTTTTTGAGAAATTTTACCATCAGAAGTTAAATTATATCTATTTCTAACTTTCTGAAACTCCTTAACCATATCTTTTCTTTCCTGTATATTCAGATAACCTTTGTCATCCTTATCAAACCTCATTAATATATACTCTCTAACAACAGGATTAGCAAAAATCCCGTCATTTAAACGCCTGCCGGAATTATTAGAAGTGTTTTTTCGCTTTAAAACTTTATCTTCATCGTCACAATCGTCACAATCCTCGTCACATTGCTTATTTCTATTTTTTGAAAAACCTTCCATTCTTGATTTCATAAACCCATCTTTTCTATTCCTGTTATTCTTAAAATTATTAGACTTTTGATTATTAGTTTTTGAAAGAACAGCTCTGTTGAAAAAAATTGAAAGAACAGGTTCTAAATCCTCAAATGGAATTTCATCAAGTTTATCAGATTTGAATTTCAAATCTTCGTCTTTTAGATTATATTTGTTTTTAAAATCATTTATCTTACTTTGATTAATTTGTCTAAGCACATTAAAAATATTTTTTCTGTCAAAATCAAAATCCTCATCTTCTTTTAACTCTGAAATAATTTCCTCTCTCTGTTTTTGCCTTAAATTATTGAAATGATTTCTTAAATCTTTTAACTCCTCTTTAGAAAGTTCACCATCACCTGATTTGTCAAATTCAGAAATAACAGATTGAGGAAGTTGAGAAACACGATTCTGCCCAGAAACTCCGGGTGAAGAATACAAAGTGAAATAAAACCCCAGTATAAAAATAAAAAAACCAGCTAAAAATTTTTTCATAAAAACCTCCTTAAAATTTTTTCTTATTATAATCATACAAGATTCATGCCAAAAATTATTTAAGCTTGCAATAAAACCTTCCAATAGGCTAGACTTTAATTGTTAATAAGTATTAAGGACGATTATTGACAGTAGCATTTCAATGTTGAATAAATGTCAAAAATCTGACACCATATAATTACAATTTTTAATTTACAAAAAAATCCTGTTACGCTTTTTTTAACATCAAATAAAAACCCATTAAAATGAAAAAAATACCAGCAGCTTTATTTACATAAATAGCAGGAACATAGTTTCCAATATATTTACCAGCAAAAACAGCAATAAAACTCGTTAAAATAAGGGCAACCGCCGATCCAATAAAAACAGAAAACCAGCTTTCAGGTTTAGAGCCACTTACAGATAAAACAGCAAGCTGAGTTTTATCCCCAAGTTCCGCCAGAAAAACAAGAAAAAACGTTGAAAACATAATAGAAAAATCAAACATTATACCTCCATATAGCAAATTATTTTTAATTTTTATTTGAGTTTAGCAAATTTTTTTAAAAGACTTTTGTGGTCAGGCTTACATAAAAGTAAAAAGCTTTCAGCTTAGTAAAATCACCTAAAGGTGATAGTAAAGTTATCTATCGATAACAGTAAATGGTCTTCGACCAAGTAATAAT
>JBNJGP010000013.1:0-41372 GCA_051747805.1 Candidatus Muiribacteriota bacterium | reverse complement strand
CGGTAATCCTGTAAGAGAAAGAGTTAAAAAACATTATTATAAAGCATTACAACAGGATAAAAAGAAAGACGGGGAACCTGTTTTATTTATAACCGGAGGCGCAAACGGGGTTTCCAGATTTAACTCTTTTGTATGTGAAAACATTGAATGGCTTACCGATAATTTTTTTGTTTATCATCAGTACGGTAAAAATGAGGATAATATAAATAATTTCGAAGAAAAACTAAGAGGTTTCAACTATGAAAAATACGTCTGTAAGAGATTTTTTTCACCTGAGGAACTTGCAGAAATTTATGCTTTAAATCCTGTTCTTCTTGCAAGAGCCGGGGCTGGAACTATTGCAGATATTATTAATTTTAAAATGTCTGCCGTGTTAATGCCACTTCCTGGGTCTGCCGGTGGTGAGCAGTTATCAAATGCAAATATGCTTGTAAAGACTAAGGCTGCTTTTCTTTTGAAAGAAGAAGATAAGTTAAACCATTCAATTATAAAACAAACACTGCTTAATGCATTTGTCCAGTCAAATAAAGTAAAAGAAAATTTAAAAAAACATAAAGGAACTAATTATAGTTTGATAAATGAAATACTTGACTTGTATCTTTAGTTTTGATATTTTTTATTAATCTGTTAATAAACAGGTTGAGTTTAGCAAAAAATAGAAATTTTAATCTGTAGACACTTAAAAAGCTTGATTTCACGGGGGGTCTGTGCCGACATGAAATTTCACAAGAAATTTCTGTAGGCCTGACCACAAAAGCCTTTTTAAAAAATTTGCTAAACTCAAGTAAACAGGATTTAGTAATAAATAAAATCCTTTATTGGTCAGGCTGAACTTGGTAAGCTGAAAATCTGTCTCGGCTCGACCCCGGTGCTTGACAAATATTATAAAAAATGTTATATTTGGACGGCTATAAAAAATATTTTATTAAGGAGTGATTTAATGTCGAGTGTAAAAAAGAAAAGAAAATCTAAAATCAATAAGCACAAAAGAAAAAAACAAAGACGTGCTAATAGACATAAAAAAAGGAAATAATTGATTTATATATTTGTTCAATAATTCAATAAATTTAATATTTTTATATTAAAAATTTTTTAAACGGGGTGTTATAGAATGAACGAATTTAATTTACCTGAAGCTTTGAAGGTTAGTGAAATCGATAACTATTATTCAAGGTATTTCCTTGAGCCTTTAAAAAAGGGTTATGCTGAAACTATGGGAAATTTTATTAAGGATTTACTTATTTCTGAGTTACCTGGATTTTCACCAGTGAGCATTAAATTTCTTAATATTGATAAAAAAAATAAAAAGCTTGCTGGCGCCAGAGAAAATATACTTGAAATAGTAATGAATATAAAAAATATAATTTGTTACCTTGAAAAGGGTGAAGAATACACAAAAAAAGTTAAGGTGACTGGTAAAAAAACGTTGAGGGCGGGTGAGCTTGAAGATGATGTATTAAAAATTAAAAATAAAGATTTGCATCTTTTTGAAGTTGTTGGCAAGAAATTTGAAATTGAGTTAACTTTTAAAAAGGGTTGTGGTTATGTACTTAGTTATGAACATGAAAAAGAACAGAATGTTCCGTTTAATAAGTTTTATGTAGATTCTTATTTTTCACCTGTAACTCTTGTTGAAGTTGATGTTGCACCTGTTAGAATTGGTGGTGATATGACAAAGGAAAAGTTAATTCTTGACTTGCAGACAAATGGAACACTGACCCCTAAAAATGCATTAACAGAAATTGTTGAAATGGTTGAAGATAGATTTTCAATTATGCCTCCTTTAACACCTTCAAAAGAAGAGGTGAAAAAAGAAAAAACAAAAAAGAAAGAGGCTAAAAAAACTAAAAATATAAAAAGTGAACAAAAAGATGATGAAGAGGAAAAAAAAGTTGAGGAAGTTTCTGTTAAAAAAGAAAAAGTTGATGTTAACGAAATACTTGTCCTTGATCTTGAATTATCACAGAGAGCAAAAAACTGTTTAAAGAATTTTCCGTTTCGTCGTCTGGTTGATTTTACACAGGTTTCTGCCGATGAATTAATGAGACTTAAGAATTTTGGTCAGAAAACACTTGATGAGCTAAGAGAAAAACTTGCTGAACACGGGCTCACACTTAAGGGCGAAACACTTGAATAATGATTTACAAATTTAAATTTATATTATTTATAATAATCTGTTTATTTGTAGTTACACATACACAGGAAGATTTTTCAGGCAGGGTTACTTTTGTAAAAGGTAGCCCTGTTTTAATTACTCAGGCTGGTCAGGTAGCATCTCTCAGACCAGAATATAATTTTGGTAATCATTCTCGTTTCAGATTAAAATCAGATGAAAGAGTACAGCTTTTTATTACAGATAAATTAATTTTGAAAGCAGATGGTTCTTCAGATTTTCTTCTGCGAACAGTCGGAGATGAGGTTCAGATAATAGTTGAGTATGGGAACTTCTGGCTGAAAATGATTGATAAAAGTGTTGTAAGATGGAAAGAATATCAGGTTTCTTCAAACCTTGGTATTTTTACGGCCCAAACTCTGGTAAATGATGTTTTTAGAGTATCTGCACTTGATGGAGAAGTTAATATTTTAAAGCCTGATGGAAATACTGAGATAATGGATACTGGTGAGAGAGTTTTTATTGGCGAGTCTTTAGAAAAAGTGGATTTTGGTATTGAGGCTGAAAATATTAAATGGAAAGATTTTCGTAAAATAAAACCAGGGGAACCTAAGGAACAGGCCCTTTATCAGGATTTTGATTTTGCTCTTCCACCTGGTCAGGAAAGTGAAATTCTTGCAAAAATACCTGAAAGAAGAAAAGAGAGAGAATCCTCACATCCGATTAAAATCGATTTTAGCTCACCTGAAAAAAATAAGGTTAATGTTGGAAAAACTTTGCGAGTAGCAGGCAGGGTAAATACTGTAACTGTATCTCAGATAGAAGTTTATGTTGATGACGCTTTTTTGGGTAATATAGAGGTTGATAATTTAATGTTTGATGCAACTTTTCAAATTGATAATCCTGAAAGAGCAAGATTTCTTGATTGTGTGGCAAGAGATGTTTACGGTAATAAAGCTGTTTTCACAATTCAGCTTATTCCAAGCACTTTACCACCTGTTATTACGGTTGTTCCTCCTGTAAATACCAGAAAAACTCAGATGTTTAGAGGTTTTATTGAGGATAAATCTGTGGAAAACGTAAAAATCAGTTTAAACAGAGGAACTATTTTTGAAAAAATTTTAAATATTGAATGTAATAATGGGTATTTTGAGTTTAAAATATCAGCCGATTCTTTTCAGCATGATGCTGTTCCTGTCAGATACGGAGCAAATAATATAGAAATAAAAGCTGTTGATGAATTTGGTAATACTGGAAATTTAAAATACACATTCTATATAGACCAGGACTTAACTGATTCTTTTTTTGGTAATTAAAATATGGATTTTCAGAAAAAAACTACTTTATACGATATTGTTTTATCAGTTTCAGAAGCTGTTGATTTAATAAGCGCCAATATTTCAAACCATCATAAACAGGTTGCGGTTATATGCTGGCATCTGGCTTCAGAAATGAATTTATCCGTTTATCAGAAAAATCATCTAATTATATCTGCGCTGCTCCATGATATTGGAGTGATACCTCTTACACTTAATGAAAGATATAAAACTTTTAACTTTGAAATCGAAAATCCAAATAGACATGCTGAAATTGGCTATCTTATTCTTAAAAATTTTGCTCCTCTTAGAAATATCGCAGATGTTTTACGATATCATCATACAATGTATTTTGAAGGAGCTGATAATGATTTTGATATAAATGAAGAATTTAAACTATTTCCGTATATTATTCATCTTGCAGATAGAGTTTCTATACTGGCAAATACTGAATGTGAAATACTATTTCAGGTTTCAAATATTGTGAAAAAAATTAAAAGTAAAACCGGGATGATGTTTCACCCTGAAATTTTTAAAGTTTTTGAAAAGGTGGCAAAGAAAGAAGGATTATGGTTTGATGTTATTTTTCCCGACAGGTTACTGGATGAGTTAAAAAACAAAAATTTTCTGGGAATTACACTTAATAAAGAGGAAATACTGCAATATGCCGAACTTTTTAGAAGAATTATTGATTTCAGAAGTGCTTTTACTTCAACCCACTCAGTTGGAACTGCCTCAGTAGCAGCTCAGTTAGCGTATTATATGGATTTTACTCAGGATGAAATTGATTATATTAAAATTGCCGGACTACTGCATGATGTTGGAAAGCTGGCTATTCCTGTAGAGATACTTGAAAAAAAAGATAAATTAACAGATGTTGAATTTAATATAATAAAATCCCATCCATATTTTACTGATAAAATACTTTCACATGTACCTGGTTTTGAAACTATAAACGAATGGGCTTCCAGACATCATGAAAAGTTAGACGGCTCCGGTTATCCTAATCATTTAGGTAAACGTACTCTTTCTACCGGAAGCAGAATATTAACTGTTGCTGACATTTTTACAGCATTAGCTGAAGACAGACCATACAGACCCGGGCTTCCTGCTGGGGAAATAATTGGAATTCTTCATATTATGGTTAAAGATAAAAAAATTGATGAGAAAATATTTACCATTATAAAAAATAATATTGAAAATATTAACGGTAGAAGACAGGCTATTCAGATGGAAAAACAGGAAATTTTTGATACTTTTGCCTTTAATGTGAAAAATATATGATTATTGAATCAAAAAAGAAACAGAAACTAATTGATTTTCTTTTTAATTCCAAAATGTTTTCAAAAAAATTAATAAAATCTCTTATAAAAGAAAATAAAATTCTTGATTTAAACAATAATAAATTAAATAAAAATAAAATTTTAAGGGAAGGGGAGAAAATATTTCTGCAATTTGAGGATGAAAAATATTCTGATTATGTTCCTATCAAGTATAATTTAGATATACTTTATGAAGATGATTTTTTTCTTATTATTAATAAAATGCCGGGAACAATTCTTTTTTTTACTGCCTCAAACAACAAACCCTGTATTGCCTCTTATGTAAATTATTATTATAAAAAAAATAATATAAAATCAAAAATCCGGTTTGTTAACAGGTTAGATAAGGATACAACAGGTATTTTAATATTGGCTAAAAACCGGTTTGCTCATACCTGGATTTTTAATAATCATCAAAAAACGTATGTTGCCCTTACTCCAAAATTAATAAAAAAAACTGGTGTTGTAAATGCTGCTTTAATTCGTAAAATGCCATATACTTATGTTTGTGAGCGGGGGAAAAAAGCAAAAACCCGTTACAGGACCTTAAAAGATTATAAGTACTCCTCGCTTGTTGCCACCAAAATATATACAGGTAGAACCCATCAGATAAGGGTGCATTTTAAACATTTGAATCATTCACTTATTGCTGATAAAGCTTATGGTGGCATGAAACATTCACAAAGAAAAACTTTTTTTCTTCACTGTGTGCGGGTTAAATTTATTCATCCTGTAAGTAAAAAATTAATTAAGGTCACGGCAGATTCTGTATAATGATTTTTACCTATGAGCTTGACAGCATTTATTAAAAAGTTATAATAATTCAGATAAAAATTTTGTAAAAAACCGGTGAAAAAATGCGAAATCAGCTGGATTTAAAAAAAGTATTAGAAAAAGCACCGAAAACACTCCTTAATAAACCTTTCTCATTATTTTTTTATTCAAAAGAAGATGTTTTTCCTGCATATTATTTTGCTAAAATTATTTCAAAAAATAAAAATATTGAATTTATTAATATAAATATAAATAAATCTAACTTTGAATCTAATTTAAACAGTTTTTTTGAACTTAGTTTTTTTCAAAAGGAAAAATTATATTTTATAACTGGATTTGAAGATTTAGGTGCTAAACTTCAAAAAAAATTTATAGCACAACTTTCAGAATCTTGTTCAAATACGTTTTTTATTTTTATAAACAAGTATAAAAATATAAAATCTGTTAAAGATAATTTTTTTACAATTTCACTTTTTGATATTCCAGCCTGGTTTAAAAGAAAATTAATCCAGGATAAAATGGAGAAATTCGGTGTCTCATGTAGCAAAGACCTTATGGAAACAATTCTATCTCAGATTTATGATAAAGACCTGCATATGATTGAACTTCAGCTGGAAAAACTCGCCCTGTATCTTATTGATAAAAATCATTCTGATATTGTATATAATGACCTTATAAGTGAAGCTTTATCTGGTAAAGAGAGAGAATATATGGATGTATTAAATAAAATGTTCAGGGATGTTTTATGCAGAAACTCTCAGGAACTGGTTTCAGGATATGAAAAGTTAAAACAGAATATGGAACCGCCGGTTATAGTGTTTTCTATACTGAAAAAATTAAAAGTAATGAAAGATTTTTATTTTTTCTATAATGAAAATAATAAGTTTAAAAATTTCTGTATGCTTTTTAAAAATAAGGGCAGAGTTGATTATAAAAAATTTATGGATGAGCTTTCTAAAATAAAAAAAGAAATTTCAACGAGTTTATCGTATGAACCTAAAATGAATTTTTTAAATGATATACGACATCCGGACGCTTTAAAACAGTACCTGGATTTGGTTGATGTTGTTGAAAAAGATTTTTTATGTGATATCGTACGTAATTTCATAATGAAAAACTGTATGCTGAAAATGGGAGAAATTTTAAGTTATGATGATTTATTTTTATTAATTACAGGAGAGGTAAAAAATTATGGAAATTCTTAATGGCAAAAAACTTTCAAAAGAAATTAAGCGTGAATTAAAGGAAAAAATTAAAAGGTTAGATAAAAAACCTGGTCTGGCTGTTGTTCTTGTAGGCAGCGATGACGCCTCTAAATTATATACAAATATGAAAAAAAAGGCCTGTGCTTTCTGTGGAATAAAATCTTTTTCATACAATCTGGATGAAAATATTACCGAAGAGGAATTAATTAAGCTTATAGAAGACATGAATAATAATGATGAGATAAACGGAATTTTAGTTCAGCTTCCTCTGCCCGGGCATATTAATAAGAATAAAGTGCTTGATGCTGTATCATTTGAAAAAGATGTAGATGGATTTCATTCTGTTAATATGGGCAGACTTCTTCAGGGAAGAGAGTGTTTAAAAGCCTGTACTCCATGGGGAGTTATGAAACTTTTGAAAAAATATAATATAGATTTAAAAGGGAAAAATGCAGTTGTACTTGGAAGAAGTAATATTGTTGGAAAACCTATGGCTGTAATGCTTACGCAGGCAAATGCGACAGTAACAGTATGTCATTCAAAAACTGAAAATATGGAAAAAATTTGTAAGCAGGCAGATTTAATAGTTTCTGCTATTGGCAAAGCCCAATTTTTAAATAGGGACATGGTAAAAAAAGGGGCTGTTATAGTTGATGTAGGAACAAATTATGTCGATGGCAAATTAAAGGGAGATGTTGCTTTTGAAGAAGTTTCGCAAAAAGCTTCGTTTATAACACCAGTTCCAGGCGGAGTTGGGCCAATGACAATTGCGACTTTACTACAAAATACTTATGAGGCGGCTATGAAGCAGTAAAGTTGGCTGAAGCCAACAGTAAACGACCAAGGGTCGAGTAAAGTCGATTATCACCGATAGGTGATTTTACTTGTTTGTTGAAAACAAACAATAACATCTGCGTAGCAGATTAGTTTTGAATAAATTAGGGAGAATAATATGGATAAAAAAATCTTTTTTTATGAAAAATGGTGTAAAAATTGCGGAATTTGCGCCGCGTTCTGTCCAAAGGGAGCCATTACTATGGAAAAGATGACAGAAAAACCGGTATGGGATGAGTCAAAATGTATTCAATGTGGTTTTTGTGAATTAAGATGCCCGGATTTTGCGGTAGTTGTAAATAAAGATAAAAATAAAAAGAAAAAGGGCAGGGAGTAGATTATGAAAAAATTTATGCAGGGTAATGAAGTTTGTGCTTATGGTGCCTTGGCTGGAGGAGTCAGATTTTTTGGCGGGTATCCAATTACGCCCTCTACTGAAATTGCTGAAATAATGTCAAGAGAGCTTCCCAGAATTGAAGGCAGATTTATTCAGATGGAGGATGAAATTGGAAGTATGGCTTCCGTTATTGGTGCTTCAATTGGTGGTTTGAAATCCATGACAGCCACAAGCGGTCCCGGAATATCTCTTATGCAGGAAAACATAGGGTATGCTGTTATTACAGAAACCCCATGTCTTATTGTAAACGTTATGAGAGGTGGTCCTTCTACAGGGTTGCCGACTATGCCCTCACAGGGCGATATTATGCAGGCTAAATGGGGAACTCACGGAGATCATCCAATTATTACTGTTTATCCTGATTCAGTTCCTGAAATTTATTCTGAAACCATCAGATGTGTTGAACTTTCTGAAAAATATAGAATACCGGTTATTTTACTTTTGGATGAGGTAATTGGACATATGAGAGAAATGATTGATATTCCACCGGTTGAAAAAACAGAAATTTATCAGAGACCACTTCCAAATGTTCCAAATGAATGGTTTTTTCCATATGAAAGAAATCACACAAATATACCTCCATTTGCTTCTTTCGGAAATGGGTACAGATATCATATTACTGGACTTGTTCATGACGTTGATGGTTTTCCAACTAGTAAGCCGTCACAGATTAATTCTTTTATCAGGAGGTTATTCCGTAAAATAGAAAATAATGTTGATGATATTTTAAAATGGGAAGAATATATGCTTGAGGATGCAGAATATCTTATTTTTGCTGCCGGCTGTGTTTCAAGAACAGCCAAAGCTGTAATAAAAAAACTGAGAGAAGAACATAATGTGAAAATCGGCCTTTTACGACCTGTAACTATATGGCCTTTTATTGAAAAAGCTTTATTAAAACATGCAGCCGGTAAAAAGAAAGTATTTGTACCAGAAATGAATATGGGACAGATGATTCTAGAGGTAGAAAGAGTACTTGGAAGTTCTGTTTCTATTTTAAAATACGATAAAATAGATGGAACGATGATTTATCCTGAAGAGCTTACCAAATATATTCTGGAGGTTATATAATGGAATTATCAACGGTGCATAGATATTTAAGAAAAAATAAAAAATTTCCTCATATATGGTGTCCCGGTTGCGGACATGGAATAATTATGAGTGCAATGCTCAGAACTATAAACAAAATGGACCTTGACAGGGATAAAATTGCGGTTGTTTCTGGTATTGGATGTTCCTCAAGAACTCCGACTTACGTTGATTTTAATACATTGCATACAACTCATGGAAGAGCATTATCTTTTGCTACAGGATTGAAAATAGCAAAACCTGACCTTACAGTTATTGTTGTTATGGGAGATGGCGATGCTGTTGGAATTGGTGGGAATCATTTTATACATGCGGCCCGTAGAAATATGGACCTGAAAGTTATTGTTTACAACAATAATATTTATGGTATGACAGGGGGACAGGTTTCGCCCACAACTCCTTCTTCTTATCGTGCAACAACTGCTCAGGATGGAAATATTGAGAGGAGTTTTGATATTTGTGCACTTGCCCAGTCAACTGGAGCTAACTACGTTGCAAGGGCAACTGCCTATCATGCCCAGCAGCTTGAAAGATATATTCAAAAAGCAATTATTAAAAAGGGTTTTACGCTTGTTGAGGCTATAAGCCAATGCCCAACAACTTATGGACGGTTGAATAAAATTAAAGATCCTGTTGATATGATGAAGTTTCAAAAAGAAAATTTTATTACAAAAGCAAAGTATGACAAACTTTCTGATGAAGAAAAGGAAGAAAAATTCTTAATAGGTGAGTTTGTAGATTATGATAAAGAGGATTTTGTTACAAAATATATGAATTTAATTCAATCTGTTAAGGAGAAATAGTTATGAAATCAGATAAATTTGAAATTCGATTAAGCGGGTCTGGTGGACAGGGGCTTATTCTTGGCGGTATTGTTCTGGGAGAGGCTGCAACAATTCATGATGGCGTAAACGCGACTCAAACCCAGTCATATGGACCAGAAGCAAGAGGCGGTGCAAGCAAATCAGAAGTAATTATAAGCAAAAATGAAATTATGTTTCCTAAACTTGAAAATATTAATGTTATGGTTGCATTAAATCAAAAATCCTGCGACTCTTATGTAGATGATTTAAGGGCAGATGGCATATTAATTACTGATTCAACAATGGTTAAAAATTTACCTGTTGATGTTGAAAATATATATAGTCTCCCAATGGCTAAAACGGCAAGAGAGGAATTTGGAAATATTATAGTGCTTAATATGATGTCTCTTGGGGCCGTTCAGGCATTAACAGGCTGTGTTTCGAAAAAGGCCCTTATTAAGGCTATAAGAAACAGAGTTCCCCGCGGAACAGAGGATTTAAACGAAAAAGCGGCAAGAAAAGGGATGGAATTGGCTCTTGAGCATAAAAAAAAATGACATAATAAAATATCATAAAAATGGACCCGGAAAAATTGAAACTCGGTTAAAAACCCCAATTAACAGCAGGGAAGAGCTTTCTCTTGCATATACTCCGGGAGTTGCCGAAGTTTGTAAAAATATTTATAAAGAACCAGAAAAAGTTTATGATTTAACCAGTAAAGGAAACACTGTTGCTATATTAAGTGATGGTTCGGCACTACTTGGTCTGGGAAATCTCGGGCCAGAACCCTCAATTCCAGTTATGGAAGGCAAGGCGGCCCTTTTTAAAAAATTTGCAAACATTGATGCGTGGCCAATTTGCGTTAAATCGAGCTTAAATACTCAGGAACTTGCTTTTATGATAAAAAATATATCACCGGGATTTGGTGGTATTAATCTTGAGGATGTAGCTTCTCCAAGGTGTTTTGAGGTTGAAGATGAGCTTTCTGATTTAAATGTTCCTTATTTTCATGATGATCAGCAGGGTACGGCGGTTGTTGTATTGGCTGGTATTATTAATTCATTAAAAATTACCAAAAAAAATGCATCAGACCTGAAAGTTGTTATAAATGGTGCTGGTGCTGCCGGTGTTTCAATTGCGGAGCTGCTTGATTATTATGGAGTTGAAAATATTGTTTTATGCGATAAAGAAGGGGTTTTAAAAAATGATAATGTTTATCATTTCCGTAAGAATAAAATGATATGCAAAAATATCGAATCAGTTTCAGGAAAATTAGAGGACGCTTTAAAGGGCGCGGACATTTTTATTGGAGTATCTGCCGGGAATGTTCTTAAAGCTGACAGTATTAAAAAAATGAATAATAAAAGCGTGGTGTTTGCACTTGCAAATCCCGAACCTGAAATAAATCCTTTGACTGCTCTGGAAGCTGGAGCTTTTATAGTTGCAACAGGCAGATCTGATTATCCAAATCAAATTAATAATCTGCTGGGTTTTCCCGGTATTTTCAGAGGGGCCCTTGACAGCAGAGTAAATAGAATAACCCGTAAAATGTGTATTTCTGCCTCCAGAGCTCTGGCAGATGTTCTACCCGAAAAATTCTTAAATAATAATATTATTATTCCTGATGTATTTGATAAAAATGTGGTTAAAAATATTGCAATTAAAGTGGCCGAAACTGCCATTGATGAAGGGGTATCTTATTACAGCAAGAACCATAAAAAAAAGGTCAGGAATAAAATTTTATTAAACTTGAGTAAATAATGAAAAAATATCTTTTACTGGAAACGTCAACAGTTTGTAATCTTGAATGTGCTTTCTGCCGTAAAAACAAATATTATCTTCCATCAGAAAAAAAAACAGATAAATTCATGTCGCTGAATACTGTGAAAAAAAAGGTTAATGCTAATTCTGAGTATTTAAGTGTTTCACTTTTTAACAACGGAGAGTTTTTTTTTAACCCGGAGTGGAAAGAAATTTTAGTTTATGTTTTAAAAACGGCCCAATACTCAAAAAATATTAAAACAGTAATTCTTGCAACCAACTGTTTACTTTTAAACCATGAAAATGTGGATTTTATATTAAAAATGTTACGCAAATATCAGGTGACGTTTAAGACAATTCTATCTATAAATGCTTTCAATAGAGATACTTATAAGAAAATCGCAGGCAGAGATAAAAGAAATGAAGTTTATAGGGCGGCAGAGAATTTTATTCAAAAAGCTGTAAAACATAATGAAAAATATAACAATATCGAAATTTTCACACAGATTGTAATAATGCCGGAAAACTATAATGAAATAGGTGATTTTATTAAATATTTTTCTGGTGTTTATAAAAAACATAAAGTCAGTTTTTCAATTTCAGAAGATATGGTAGCCATGAGGAGACAGCGTTATGTTATTACCTTAAAAAGATTAATCACTGGTAGAAAAAAAGATACTTTGTTTTTTTATAATGTAATTAAAAATTTAAGAAAAAAATACAAAATTAAAATAAACGAAAATGTTGAAACAGTTAAAAGCTATTTTAAAAGAAAAATATGTTTCCTTCTCTACAATAGCCCTCTTGAATCTGAGGATAAAAAGGGAATATGTTTTCATGATTCGTTTTATAAACATGCATATCCAGAAAATAAAATCACGGCAGAAGTTTATAAACAGTTTTATGGGACAAATCATTATCTTGGTAATTTTGATAATCCTGAAATATGTAAATACTGCGTTAACTATTCAACTCTCAACCTTAAAAATGCCAGAGAAAAAGCTTTTTATAAACATTTTTACAGAATGTATGAAAAAAGATTAAATGTAGGTTATCCCTATGAATTTTATGATATTTATATAGAGAGCCCTGAAGATAAGCAAAGAGCAAAAAAATTTTTAGAAACAAACAATTATTTTACATTATTTTCATCCCGGAAATTAAAAAGTGATAACGTAATGTATCCTGGAGTGAATAAATTACATAAAAAAAGTGAAAATCATTTTTGTGTATGTTGGTTATCCTGTCTGAAATTTAAAAATAAAAAAAAATATTCAGGTTGCAAAAAAATAGATATTTATATAGAAGATTTCACTTTTTTTAAAAATAAGCTATTAAAGGCAGATTTATCAAGTATTCCTGATAAATGTATATTATGTGAAGAAAAATTTTCCTATAATTCAATTTATGATTGTGTAAGAGTTTATGGGGAGAATAACTTTTATTCCCCGGTTACACCGGGTGTTGAAAGTATGGAAAATTATGTTGAAATTGACGAGGCTTTAAAAAATAATATTATAAAAAAAGCTTTAAGTGCTGTTATGGAAAAAAAGAAAATTGGATATTTTTTTTATTTTTTTAATGCAGCCTCCCATTATAATATAAAAAGTGATTTGTTTATTAATATAATTAAAAAACATCCTGATATATTTATTATTTCAACATACCTGAAAATTCCTGCTGTAGATAATTTAAATATAATCTGGAATTTCATTAAAAACAGGCCTGACAATGATTTAAAAAAGTTATTTTTATTAAAACTTGTTCAACTTATCTGCCTTAGAAAGTTTTATAACATAAATATTCAGAAAAGAGCAGAAGATGTTGTTGTCGATGGTCTTGTCTTAAATATTGTTTGCCCCGATGAATGTGAGGGGTTTAAAGAAATTTTAAAAGAAAAAATTTATGAAATTAAAAATTTTAACTATTTAATCTTTTTTTTAACAAAACTGAGAGAGGTTTATAATGAAAATTATTTTTTAAAAGAAATAGAAGGGGTTTTAAGGAGTAATTTTTATAAAAAAAGCAGCGAAGAAAAGGCCTTTTATATACTAAAAAATTTAAATAAAGATTTTTTTAATTTTTTTAATTTTTCTTCACATTTTATTATGGATTCATGTGACCTTATTTTAAAATCATGCGATGATTTATATTGGGTCAGTAAAGCATGGGAATTTTTTAAAAAACACGAAAAATATACCGGTGATATTTTTAAACATTATATTTTTAATATTCTTAATAAAAATAATAGTATAAAAAATTACGAAAAAATTCTTTCATTTTTCCTCTGCAATATAAAAAAAGGTTTATCACAGAAAGAATTTTCAGTAAATATGCTTTTAGATTATATTAAAATGATTGAGGATGATAATAATAAGTTAGATAATTTTCTTAATAAAAACAAATTTCTATTAAATGTTCAATCAATCAGACGAATTTTAAATTAAAAAAACACTTGATTTTCTTAGAAAAATCCTTTATATTAAATTTAGTTAGGATTAATTAATTAAAGAGGCAAAAAAGGCAAATGGTTGATTTAACAAAAGAAAAGATTAGAAAAAAAACTTTAATATCAAAAGATTCTGATAATAATCCAATTTGTCAGAGTTGTGGCATTCCAATTAAAGATGAAAATCTATTTTCGCGTAATACAGACGGTTCAATTAATAAGGATTATTGTAAAATGTGTTATTATAAAGGAGCTTTCAGGGATCCTGATTTAAAAATCGAGGATGTAATAGAATCGGCCGCAGAAATTATTTCACATAGTAAAGGAATGGAAATTTCAAAAGCGCTTCGTATTGCGAGTATGACTGTTCCAAGACTTAAAAGATGGAATATTTATGAAAGAATAAATCATAATATGCGGGGATTACATTATTTGAAAATGGTTTCTCCCTCTGTTCTTTCCAAATGGAAGGCTGTTTCTACAAAATTACAGAATTTTTCAATTGAATTACTTGGGCAGAATAAACTTTTATATTCAAAAAGAATTAAAAACAGCTTAGAAAATCTTTCATCTCAGTTTGATTTAATTAAAACTAAGGAATTAGAAAAACTCGATTTAAATGAGTTTGTATCCCTTCTTGAAGAGCTGCGTATTCTGTTAAATATATGTATGGATAAACATTTATTTTCCAGAAAAGAGTATGTTTCTCTATCTGATGTTATAATTAATCTTGAAAAAATCATTAAAAAAAGCATGTGAGAAAATTGGGGTCAAGTCATCAATTGTGAATTTTAATTCTAAAATTACCAGATTTATCCATATAATCATTATTATTAATTTGACTATTTGGCAAAATAGACAAATAGGTTTAAGCTAAATTTAGAAACTTTAAAATTCTCATCATTTTTGCTATAATTTTCTATAATTTAAAAAAATTAATAAAAAATTAGGAGTTTTTATGAAAGTAGTTGGAATTAACGGAAGTCCTAGAAATAATGGTAATACAGCTGGATATATTAAAGAGGCTTTTAAAGTTTTTGAAAATGAGGGTTTTTCTACTGAATTTGTACAGTTAGGTGGAAATATGGTTCATGGTTGTACAGGTTGCAGGAAATGTGCCGAGAAGTTAAACAGGCAATGTATTTTTAACGATGATCCAATAAATAAGTGTCTTGAGGCGATGTTTGAATCCGATGCTGTGTTAATTGGCTCACCAACTTATTTTGGTAATTTAACTGCTGAAACCAAGGCCTTGCTTGACCGGGCTGGAATGGTTAATAAGGCTAATGGTGGTTTATTAAACCGGAAAGCAGGAGCTGCTGTGGTGGCTGTAAGAAGAGCTGGTGGAATGTGTGTTTTTAATACAATAAATAATTTTTATCTTATTAACGGAATGATAGTACCGGGATCTAGTTACTGGAATATTGGTGTTTCGATGGCAGAAGGTGAATATAAAGAGGATGAAGAAGGTTTAACAACAATAAAAAAACTTGCAGAAAATATTTCCTGGCTTATTAAAAAGTAAAAGTGAGTTTATTTAAAAAAATTATAAATAAATTTAAAGCAAAAAAGGTAGAGCCAAAAAACTGTATATTACTTGAAACAACAGTGATATGCAATTTAAAATGTAAATTCTGTTATAAAAATAAAGATAATTTTCATTTTTCAGAAAATGAATCATATTTAAGTGTTTCTGAATTAAAAAAAATATTTAATAGAAAATCTCCCTATAAAGCCGTTTCCTTAATTAATAAAGGGGAATTTTTTGTTCATCCCGATTTTTTAAAAATTTTTGAATACGTTATGTTTGAAAGTTATTATTCACCTTTTGTTCAGCATGTTTTTATAAATACAAATGCCACTTTATTAACTCCGGAAGTTACTGATAAGTTATTTGAAATTATAAAAAAATATCCAGTATTTTTTGTTGTTAATTTTTCAATTAATGCATTTAAGGGAGAAACATATAAATATTTAACTGGTAAAGATTTAAGAGATGTTGTTTACTATAACACAGAGTATTTTATGAAAAAAAGCTCGTTGAATAAATCGCTTGAAAAAGATATTAAAATAAACGTTCAGGCAATAATTCTAGAAGAAAATAAAAATGAGCTTTCTCAATTTATAGATTTCTGGAGTGAAAAATTCAAAAAATATAACCTTGATTTTTTCATCTGCGAAGATACATGTGATACTGGAGAAAATCACTCAATTGGATTTAAACGTATGTACAGCGGGTTTAAAAAAGAAAGTGTTCTATTTTTAAAGGTAATTCAAAACCTGAAAAAAAAATACAATATTTTTATAAATGATGATTTAGAAACTGGGCAAAATTTTTTTAAAAGAAAAGCTTGTAATTATTTATTTAATCAGCCCGTCATTCAGGATGATTTTAGAACAATTTGTTGCAGGGATATTTACTTTAAACATAAATTCCCTAACAGTGATCCTCAAAAAAATCTTTTTGATTTCTACTTTAAAGCGTTGCATATGCTAGGTTTTTTTGAAAAAATTTCTTCCTGCCGGGACTGTTTTGACTATGAGTTTTTAAAAGAAGAGGAACTTCATAGGATAAATTTTGATAATAAACTCAAAAAAATGTATTTCCATCGTATTAATACTGGAATTCCTTTTGAATTTTACTTTTTAAAAGGCGAAACTTCAAATAAAAAAATCATAGATAATTTTTTAAATAAAAATAATTTTTATGCTTTTTTTTCTAATCTAAAATTAAAAAGAGCCTACTATTTCAATTTATTGGAATTAGACAAAAAATTGGAAAAAGATTTCTGTATAGCCTGGACAGGAGAGTTGAAATTTAAAAAAAACAAGCTTTTTACGGGTTGTGATGACATAGATATAGAAATTAATGATTTTAAATATTTTAAATCCAAACTTAAGCAGTCAGATTTTTCTTCTATTCCTGAAAAATGTCTGGAATGCAAAAAAAAATATAGCTACAATTCAAATCAGGATAGATTCCGGACTTTTGGTTTAAACTGTTATCATTCACCGGTTGATTTTGCAGAATTTGATAGGGAAAGATGGAAGATAGATGAGATGATTAAAAAAAAGGACCATAACCGGATACAAAAATTTTTAAAAGAAAAAAATCGTTTTATTTATGATGAAGAGTATAAAAGGTTTAAAAAGTTAAATTCTGGTATATAAATAAAGAACTTTGATTTTTAAAAAAAGTTATGTATAATACGTAAGTTATAAAAAAATATGGAATTTTTTTCCAGCAAAAGGAAATAATAACACGGAGGCTTTAAATGCGAAAAGGTTCAATTATTCTAAGTTTAGCTCTTGTTGTTGCATTAATTATTGGTGGTTGCGGTGATGATCCGAGTCAGGAATTTATTGATGCACAGGATGAAATTGCCAGTGAAACACAGGATGAAATTGCCAGTGAAACAGAAGAAAAGCAAAAAGAGGTTTCGCCAACAACAATGCGTGATCCACGCTCAGATATTGTTATTGAAGAGGGAACTCTTGATGAGTTATTTAATAAGTATGGCCCAAAAGATATGTCTCAGGAAGAAATTGACTCTCTTGTCGAATCTATTGAATGGACAAGTAACGATGAAATATCAATTCTGGGAAGTTCTGAAGCTAAAAGAGGCGGAAATTTCACTTATGGTATGACAAGTTATCCAGCAACATTAAGAACTGAAGGGGAAAACTCAAGTTATGTTTTCAATTCTCAACTTGAAAATCTTGTTTATCAGGGAATGACCACTCTTGACCCTATTACCATGGAAACAATTCCTGTTTTAGCAAATAAATGGAATATTGCGGATGATCAAAAAACTTTCTTTTTCCATATTGACCCGGAAGCTCACTGGAGAGATGGACAGAAAGTTCGTTCATTTGATTATGTTGCATCATGGGATTTATTTACCGCCGATGATCTGAGAGACCCTTTTACTCAGGATTACTGGCATAAATTTGAAAGACCGGTTGCCTTAACTGAAGATATTGTTATGGTTAAAGCAAAAGGTGTAGAATGGCGACTTTTTATGGCAGCTAGTGGTATGACAGTTTATCCTGAGCATGAAATTGGCAGAATAACTGCAGAGGATTATATGGACGATTATAATAATAAAATGCCAGTTGGTACTGGACCTTATTATTTTGACGAGGCAGAAACAAATCAATATATAAAGCTTATAAGAAATGATAATTTCTGGGCTGAAGATAAAGAAAGATATCAGGGAATGTATAATTTTGATAAAATAAGATTTGTTTTTTATACTGAGGACTCTATTTTGCTTGAAAAATTCAAAGCAGGTGATATAGATTTTCAACATATTGGAATGGCTAGAAGATGGGCCGAGGAATATACAGCTGACAACTGGGAGCAAATTGATAAAAATCATGTAATAAAACAGCGTGTTTATAATCATGCTCCTAATGGAATGTCTGGTATAATTCTGAATATGAGAAAATGGCCTTTTGATGATAAAAAAGTAAGAAAAGCTTTTTCTTATTTAAGAAATAGACAGAAGCTTATGGAAACAATATTCTATAATGAATATGCATATATGGATTCATATTTCCCAAATTCACCATATGAAAATCCAGATAATGAAAAAATCAGGCATGATCCAATTTATGCTGAAGAACTTCTTGAAGAGGCTGGATATGAAATTGGTCCAAGCGGTTTTCTTGAAAAAGACGGACGAGTGCTTGAGTTGACTATGAACTATAGTGATGATAACCGTGTTGAAACTGTTTTGCAGGAAGATATGGAATATCTTGGAATTAAACTTAATCTTCGTCAGGTTGACTGGGCAAGACATATCAGAGATTTGAACGAGAGAAACTTCAGATTAATTTCAATAGCCTACTCAGGTCTTTTATTCCCTAATCCTGAAGGTCAATTTCATTCACGATTTGCAGATAAAGATAATACAAATAATGTATGGGGTTTTAAAAATGATAGAGTTGATGAGATTACAGAAGCTTATAATTTAGAGTTTAATGTGGAAAAAAGAATTCAAATGCTTCGTGAAATGGATTCAATTCTTATGGATGAATATATGACAATGCTTGCATGGTATTCAGATAATATAAGATTGCTTTACTGGAATAAGTTCAATATGCCTGAATTTGTTATAGATAGGTTTACCTCTGCGTCTAATGCACATACTTCGGCTATTTCATACTGGTGGTATGACGAAGATAAGGCAGATAAACTTGATGAAGTTGTTGATTCAGGGGAAAAACTTCCCGGACAACCCGACTCGGTTAATTACTGGGAACCATATCAAAGAGACTATTAAAAAGGTGGTATAAAAATATGTTGAATTATTTTATTAGAAGATTGCTGATGGTTATACCAACTTTTATTGGTATTACATTTCTTGTATTCACTGTTATGCGATTTGTGCCTGGCGGCCCAGTTGAAATGGCCGTCCTTCAATATCAGCAGATGGCCGCAACTGGTGAGTCTGGTTCTCAGGCAACTTCAGATGATGGTGAAATTGAGGTTTCTGAAGAAATGATGATGAGACTTAAAGAAATATATGGCTTTGATAAACCATTTTATATTGCGTATATTCAGTGGTTTGGAAATGTTTTAAGGCTTAACCTGGGAGAATCTCAGGTATATTCTGCACCAGTATGGGATGTTATTAAATCCAGATTTCCAATATCTCTTCGATTTGGACTTACCGGGTTTATTTTATCCTATACAATATGTATTCCCCTCGGGGTCTGGAAAGCTATTAAACATGGCTCGAAATTTGACTTTATTTCGTCGGCTGTTGTTTTTTTAGCCTATTCAATTCCCGGCTGGGTAGTGGGTATTTTACTGCTTATGTGGTTTGGGGGTGGCTCCTTCTGGAATATATTCCCTCTGGGTGGCATTCGCTCAATGGATTATGACCAACTTTCAACATTAGGTAAAATATGGGATAATTTATATCATCTTATTCTGCCTATGTTCTGTTATATGCTGGCGTCTTTTGCCAGATTAACAATTCTAATGAAAAACTCCCTTATGGAAAATCTTGGAATGGATTATGTAAGAACAGCGTTTGCAAAAGGATTACCTGAGAAAACTGTTATTTTTAAACATGCACTCAGAAACTCTTTAATTCCCATTGCAACAGGCTTAGGACATTTGTTCTCGGTAGTTCTTGCAGGTTCGTTTCTGATTGAGAGAGTTTTTAATATACATGGTTTTGGTTTACTGGGGTATAATTCAATTATAGCCCGGGATTATCCGATTGTTCTAGGTGTTTTAGTTTTAAGTACAGTAATTAGATTAGGTGGAAATATTTTATCAGATTTCTTGTACTGTTTAATTGATCCTAGAATAAGGCTGGACTAAGGGGGATTATTATGGATAAAGAAAAAAGTAATTCTAAACAACAACAGGAAATAAAAAAAGCATTTCTATCACCCCTGCTAAAAAAAAGAATTAAAAAATTTACTAAAATAAAAAGGGGATATTATTCTTTTTTTATTATTTTATTATTATTTTTCCTTTCTTTTTTTGCAGAATTTTTTATAAACAGTTATCCTCTTATGGCAAAATTTGACGGGGAAATATATTATCCGATTTATGGTAGCACAGAATTAAGACGTGATATAATGACAAATGCTAGACAGGCTTCAAGGGATTTCAGGGATGCTTCTGATAACCCAAATATTACTGGAGAACAACTTGTAGAGTTTGAACGTAAACATGAAATGTACCAGGAATTACGAAAATCTCTTAGAAGTTATACTAAGCTCAACGAAGTTTTTAAAAAACAGGATAGAGGTGACTGGGCGATTATGGCAATATATCCTTATGGACCTACACAAAGTCTGCTTGCAGAGCTTGGGGACAGAAGACCGCCTACTTCTCCCGATTTGCAGAATCTGCTTGGAACAGATGACAGGGGAAGGGATGTTCTTGCAAGAATGGTTTATGGTTTCAGAATATCTTTGTCGTTTGCGCTGCTACTTACTTTGACTAATTATATTATAGGTATTACAATTGGCTCAATAATGGGGTATTATGCTGGTAAAATTGACTTTTTCGGCATGAGACTTATTGAAATATGGTCATCGATGCCCTTTCTTTATACAGTTATGATTGTTTCCTCTATAATTGTCCCTAATTTCTGGGTGCTTATACTTATACTTTCGGCATTTGGATGGGTTGGAATGTCCTGGTATATGAGAGCAGAATTTTTTAGAGAAAAATCACGTGATTATGTTCACGCTGCTTTAGCTGTTGGAGTCAGTGACTGGAAAATTATAAGCAGACATATTTTACCAAATTCACTAACTCCTGTTATATCATTTCTACCTTTCAGTGTTTTAACAGGAATAACATCGCTTGTTTCGCTGGACTTCCTTGGTTTTGGTCTTCCGGCACCTACTCCAAGCTGGGGTGAGATGTTAAATCAGGGAGTGTCTAATTTACATTCATGGTGGCTGATTGCATCACCGGTCGGAGCAATGTTTGTCACCCTTCTTCTTGTGACTTTTATCGGAGAAGCAATAAGAGAGGCATTTGATCCAAAAGAATATTCAAGATTAAGGTAAGGAGGAAGGGAATGAATAATAAAGATAGAAAAAAACTAATAGAAGTAAATGATTTAAAAACATACTTTTTTGTTGAAGGCCAGACCGCAAAAGCTGTTGACGGAGTTACCTTTGATATATATGAGGGGGAGACTCTTGGTATTGTTGGCGAATCTGGTTCTGGTAAATCGGTTACATCTCTTTCGCTTTTAAGGTTAATTCCAGATCCTCCTGGGAAAATTGTAAACGGAGAAATAAAACTTAAGGGACAGAATCTGCTTGACCTTTCATGGGAAGAAATTAGGAAAAAAAGAGGTAATGAAATATCAATGATATTTCAGGAGCCAATGACATCATTAAATCCTGTATTTACTATTGGGATGCAGGTGATGGAGCCTATTCTTTTACATCAGGGATTAACTGATGAAGAGGCGAAAAAAAAGGCAGTAGAAGTGCTTGAACTGGTAGGAATACCTGATGCAGAAAAAAGACTTGATGATTATCCTCATCAGTTTTCCGGTGGAATGAGACAGAGGGTTATGATTGCTATGGCTCTTGTTTGTAATCCATCTCTGTTAATAGCTGATGAGCCTACAACTGCTCTTGATGTTACTATACAGGCACAGATTCTTGATTTGATGCAGGATATTAAAAAAAAGAAACAGGATTCAGCTATATTGCTTATAACACATGATCTTGCAGTTATTTCTGAAATGTGTGACAGAGTTATTGTTATGTATTGTGGTAAAATTCAGGAAGTTGCAGATAAGTATACACTTTTTGATGAACCACTTCACCCATATACAATTGGTTTGATGGAATCTATTCCATCTCTTGATACAAAAAAAGAAAGATTATATACGATACCTGGTAATGTACCAAGCATTATGAATTTGCCTAAGGGTTGTTCTTTTTCAACGAGATGTTCAAAAAAAATGGATATTTGCGAAAAAGAGGTTCCTGAATTAATTGAGGTAAAACCAGGTCATCTTGTTAGATGCCATCTTTGTGGAGGCAAAAAATGAAAGAATTTATAAGTAAAAGACTGACGAAAATGGAACAACAGGAAAAACTTTTCAGAAAAAGTATTCCTGGTCATGAAGGTAAAGAAAAAGATTCTATTTTAGAAGTTGAAGGATTAAAAACTTATTTTCCAGTTTTAGGCGGGATTTTACGACGGGTTGTTGGTTGGGTAAAAGCTGTTGATGGAGTGTCTTTTACTCTTAAAAGAGGAGAAACCCTGGGACTTGTTGGTGAATCCGGATGTGGAAAATCTACTATAGGAAGAAGTCTTATCCGGCTTTATGAACCAACTGCCGGAGATATTTTCTATCATGATACTGAAGGTCTTGTTGACGGCACTAAAGAGAAGTTAATAGTTAATTTAGCAAAGCTTAACAGAAAAGAAATGAAACCTTACAGAGCTGATATTCAGATGATATTTCAGGATCCTTACTCATCACTGAATCCTAGACTTACTGTTTCAGATATTGTTTCTGAACCTCTTACTGTCCATCAGTATACAAGTAAAGAAGAAAATCTTGAACTTGTAATGTCTCTTCTTGAGAAGGTTGGTCTTTCTGAAGAACAGGCTTACAGGTATCCTCATGAATTTTCTGGTGGTCAGAGGCAAAGAATTGGGATAGCTCGCGCTTTATCAACAAATCCTAAAATAATTTTAGCAGATGAACCTGTATCTGCATTAGATGTTTCTGTACAGGCTCAGGTTATTAATTTAATGCAGGATTTACAGGAAGAGTATGGTTTAACCTATGTTTTTATTGCGCATGACTTATCTGTTGTTAAGCATATAGCACATAGAATCGCTGTGATGTATCTTGGTAATCTAGTTGAAATTGGTCCTGCCGAGGAAGTTTATAATAATCCAAAGCATCCATATACTAAAGCTTTATTGTCTGCGGTTCCAAATACAGATCCGCGTAAAAAGTCTGAAAGAATGGTATTAAAAGGGGATGTTCCTTCGCCACTGGCAAAACCTTCTGGTTGTGGTTTTAGAACTAGATGTCCAATGGCTAAAGATATATGCGCAAAAGAATTTCCTGCAACTGTAAAACTTGATGATAACCGAGAAGTTGCCTGTCATTTTGTTAAAAAATAAGAATATTCTATTTTTATATAAAAGGAGTCTGAATATTAGGCTCCTTTTTTTATTTCTAATTCCAATAACGTCAAAAATTTCAATTTATACTGTCAGATTTTTGACGAATATTTTAGAGCGGTTATTGTTGCTATCACAACAATTGACCGCTTTTTGGTCACATTTTTATCAGCAATTCTCAATGAAAATAGAGAAAATCCTTGATTTGATGGGGTCAGCGCCGACATCACTTTGCGAAAAAGCAAAGTGTGTAGGCCTGACCACTAAAGGATTTTCGGCTAAATTGAGAATTGCTGCATTTTTATATATTAATGGTATAAATATTGCATATTAGTAAAAATTTGATTAATATAAAATATAATATTAGACACATAAATTTTGGAGGTATAATTTGATCAAAAAAAAAGTTTATTTTTTTATTTTAATTTTCTTATTTTTTTTATTTACCAGGGCGGATAATCCAAGATTAACCTTGGATAATGCAATAGAAGAAGCATTAAAAAATAATACCCGTATAATTCAGAGCAGGCAGTCATTAGAAATGAGCAAATTATCTTTAGAATCTACAAAGGCTGGTTCTGAACCGAGTGCAGATATTAGTCAAACTGCCTCAATTTCTCAGAGGAAAGGAACAAATTTTTCAGATTCATATTCAACCTCTCTATCTTTAAGATATAATATTTTAGATGGAGGTAAACATGATTTAAAAGTTGAAAGAGCCCATAAAAATTATCAAAAACAGTTGAATAATCATAATAAGTTAAAACTTGATATAAAAAATAGCGTTAAAGAAGCTTATTATAAAATTATTCAAAAAAAAGAAGCTTTAAAAGTTAGTGAATCTATTTATGAACGTAGAAAACGTGACCTTGCCCTTATTAGATTAAAATATGAAGCGGGTCGTGAAAATCTGCAGGCAGTTCATGAAAGCGAAACTAATTTAGCTGATGCTGAGTTTAAGTTACATTCTTCAAAAACTGAAATTGAGGATGCTTTTTTTGAATTAAATATTTTACTTAACCGTGATTTATATGATATTTATGAAATTGATGAAGATGAAATATACAATGAGATGGAATTTAATGATGATTATAAAAAATTATTGAATATTGCCTTAAAAAATCGTGCAGATATTTTAAATGCAGAAATTGATTTAAAGTTGGCAGAACTTAATTATAAACAGGAAGAAATTAAAGATAGTGGTGAGCTTGACGCTGCATGGACAAATCAATTATCTGGTTCAGAGCCTTTTAGAAATCATTCTTATAATATAGGGCTTACTTACAGCATAAGCAGAAGTTTATATGATGGTGGTCAGGATGATAATAAATTCAATGAATTAAAAATTAACATAAATCAGAGAAAGGACTCATTAGAAAGTCTTACTGTGGACTTGAAAAATAATTTAAAAAGGGCAATGACCAGCTATGATTTATCAAAGCGCCAGCTGCAACTTTCCAAACAGAAGTTGAAATCGAGCCACGATATTTATACGCTAACACAACTCCAATACGAGCAGGGTGATACAACTTACTTTTTTTTACAGCAGAAAGAATCAGAACTTACATCGGCCGAATACAGCCATGTTAATGCTCTCTTTAATTTAAAACTTCAGGGACTAAGACTAATTCAGACATTAGGAAGGAGTACATTATGAAAAAAATTATTGTCATAATATTGATTGCAGCTATTATTTTTGGTGGATACAGATATTATCGTTATCGAAAAGAAGCAGCTTCTGCTAAAGAAGATAGTTATTTAACACATACGGTTTCAAGAGGTAATATAACAATTAAAGTTTTATCAACCGGCGCATTAAAACCTTTTACTAGAGTTTCAGTTACAGGAGGAATCAGAGGGCGTGTTGAAGAAGTCAGGGCAAAAGAAGGGGATTTTGTTGAGAGAGGGGATATTCTTGCAGTAATATCTGGTGATGAAAGAAACTCTCTTTTAGATGCAGCAAAAGCTCAGCTTGAAACAGCATATGAAAGCGAAAACACTTCAAGAATTCAAAATGCCCGTGAGGCTTTCCAGATTGCAGAAAACGCATATAAAACTGTTTCAATAACCTCCTCAATAGATGGTGAAATTATTCAACGATCTGTTGAACCGGGGCAGAATATTGACCCTAATTCAGAATTATTTGTACTTGCCGACAGATTGATTGCAAAGGTTGATGTAGATGAAGTAGATATTGCAAAAATTAAAAAGGGCCTTGAGGCTGTAATTGTTCTTGATGCCTATCCAGATGAAAGAATTAGAAGTGAAGTTTCAAGAATAGCGAGAGAAGGCAGAAGAATTTCAGATGTTGTTGTTTACGGTATTGATATTGAGCCTGAAAGCCTACCTGGTCACTGGGCGCCCGGTATGACTGCAAACGTTGAGTTTATAATTGAACAGAAAAAAAACATTTTAACTGTACCAAGAAGTGCATTAGTCCAGTTACCACGCGACGGCAAAAGCAAAGGGGATAATAATAAAAATAAACGTGGAACTCCAGCAGGTATAAGAGTGTTAGAAAATGACGAGCTTGTAGAAAAGAAGATTTTCACAGGTATTACAGATGGCAGAATGATAGAAGTTATTTCTGGTTTAGAAGAGGGGGATGAGGTTGTTACCGGCACATTAGTTCCTGGAGAATCCCTTGATGATGATAACTCAAAAAGAGGTATGAGGATGCGTTTATGATAAAACTGCAAGATATTAAAAAAACATATCATATGGGCGAACATACACTGGATGCGTTAAAAAATGTAAACATAGAAATAGATGATGGTGAACTGGTTGCCATTATGGGACCGTCGGGTTCAGGAAAATCTACTTTAATGAATATTATTGGTTTTCTTGATGTCCCGAGTGAAGGAAAGTATATTATTGATGATTCTGATTCAACAAAAATGACTGATAATAAACTTGCCTCTCTCCGTAATGAAAAAATAGGTTTTGTTTTTCAATCATTTAACCTTCTTCCTAATTTATCAGCTGCTGACAATGTTGAACTGCCTATTATTTATTCTGGAAAAAAGAATCGTAAAGAACTTGTCAAAGAAGCACTTCAAAAAGTTGACTTAACTGATAGAAGTCATCATAAACCCAGAGAGCTTTCGGGCGGACAGCAGCAGAGAGTGGCAATTGCCCGCGCGCTTGTTAACAAACCCGGTCTTATTCTTGCAGATGAACCTACAGGTGCCCTTGATTCAAAGACGGGCAAGGAAATAATGAATCTGATTCTGGAGTTAAACAGTCATGGTATTACAATTATTATGGTTACACATGACCCGGAAGTTGCTTCTTATGCCCATAGAGTAATTGAATTAAAAGATGGTGAAATTATAGATGACAGAAGAAAAATTTCTAAAAAAGAGGAAGAAGAAAATCAGGATAAGTCCTATATAAAGAAAAAAAAGGGTAAGGGTGTTTTTTTAACACCTTCTGAAATTATTGAAAATATTTCAATGGCAGTTTATTCAATTTTTTCTAATAAATTAAGAAGCTTTCTTACAATGCTCGGTGTTATTATCGGAGTTGCCAGTGTTATAGGAGTAGTGTCTATTACAGAAGGGGCAAGTCAGGATGTGACGCAAAATATCAGCAGCATGGGAGCTAATCTAGTTACAATAACTCCCGGCCTCAGTAAAAGGGGGCCGGTGCGTGGTGGTGCTGCTACGCAGAAAGTGCTGAAATACTCGGATATGGAGGCAATACAGGAATTATCTCCCTTGGTTGAAAAAGCTGATGCGAATATTTCGCAAAATAGTCAGGTTATTTTTGGAAATAAAAATACAAACACCAGTATTAATGGAGTTACTGTTAATTTTCCATATGTTAGAAACTGGGAAGTTGAAAGAGGAACTTTTTTTACTCAGGAAGAAAATAAAAGAATGGAAAGAGTTGCCGTAATTGGCCAAACTGTTTATAAAGAACTTTTTACCGATAATTATGACCCGATTGGTGAGTTTATAAGAGTTGGGAATCATCAGTTTCAGATAAAAGGAGTTTTTGCCTCAAAAGGGTCAACAGGCTGGAGGGATGAAGATGATATTGTTGTTATTCCTCTGTTAACTGCTCAAAAACGTCTTTTGGGTGTTGATTATGTTTCTTCTATTAATGCAAGTATTATTTCAAATGATTTTGTCCATCAGGCTATTGGAGGTATAGAAAAAATTTTAAGATATGAACATAATTTAAGGGCTGATCAGGAAAATGACTTTACGATTCGCACACAGGCTGAAATACTTGAAAATGTTGGTGAGGCAATGATGGCATTTACTTATCTACTTGGTGGAATTGCAATTATATCGCTTGTTGTGGGTGGAATTGGAATTATGAATATTATGCTGGTTTCTGTTACTGAAAGAACCCGGGAAATTGGTATTAGAAAAGCAATTGGTGCCAGACAGGTTGATATTTTAATGCAGTTTTTAATTGAGGCTATTTTTGTTTCTATAACCGGTGGTATTATAGGGATTGGTGTTGGAATTGGAATAGGTCATCTTATAAGCACGCTGGCAGACTGGAATACTGTTGTGTCAAAAGAAAGTATTATTTTAGCCTTTGTTTTTTCAACATGCGTTGGGTTATTTTTTGGATTTTATCCGGCTAGAAAAGCATCAAAACTTAACCCAATAGATGCGCTTAGATATGAATAATAAAAAAAGCTGGTAATTAATTACCAGCTTTATAAATTTTTGATTTAATTATTAAAAATTAAACTATTCTTTTTCAACGTTTACAGCTTGAAGACCTTTTTGTCCTTCTTCAACTTCATAAGTAACAGTTTGACCTTCAGTTAAAGTTTTGAAACCGTCACCTTGAATAGCTTTGAAATGTACGAAAACATCTTTTCCGTCTTCACCAGTTATGAAACCATAACCTTTAGCATCGTTGAACCATTTTACTGTACCGTTCATTTTTCCCTCCGGAATATTATTAATTTGTTACTTTAAGGGTGTTTCGAAGAGGGAACAATGGTATGAATCTCATATCCTTTGTATCCTGTAACTCGAACCTTAAAACAACATAATAATAATAACTACGATTTATTACATTGTCAAGGATTTTTTTATTTTTTATTTAAATAAAAAATATGATATAATAAAAATATGAAATTTACGATGGATACAATAGAAAAGTCATGGAAAAGGGCAGGCGGTCGCTGTGAAAGCTGTTCTAAAAAATTAATTTTTACAAGTATGAACAAATCTTATGCCAGAGGAGCCTGGAACACTTTTGCTAAAAATGGTTTAGTTGTTGGACCGGATACTCCCAGAAACTGCATTATTCTCTGCTGGACATGCTGGCAGAAAAAGGCTGTTCTTCCCGGACTGAAAAAGTAATTTATACAGGAGATTATATGCAGATAAAAGATAAAGTATTTTTAAATAAACTTAAAAAACTTCCCCTGTTTCCTCTCCATCTGCACTGGGATGGATCTATACCTGCCAGGGATATTTTTGAAAGGTCTAAAAAAAAGGGAATTACTCTTTATTATCCTGAAAAAGATAGAGAGCGAAATATAATTCACTATAAAAACGAAGAAGAAAAAATAATTAACTCAGTTGACAAACTTAAAAATTTCTTTATGGATTTAAATACATATCATATAGTTGATGTTTTTTATTTTCCAGTTAGTTTTATGCAGACAAAAGAAGATTTAATTCAAATGGCAAAAGCACACTGTAAATATTTAAAAGAGCATAACATTCCATACGCTGAAACTAGATTTGCGCCTCAGTATCATAAACAACTTGGATTAAGTTATGATGAAATACTTGGATATGCTTTAGAGGGATTTGAGGCAGGTTATGAAGAAACCGGAGTGAAAGTCGGGTTGATAATTTCACTTGGAAGAGAGGCTTCGGTTCAAAAAACAAAAAAAGTAGTTGAAGCTGTACTTAATTATGAGGAAAAAATTTTAGGAATTGATCTTGCTACTGAAGAGAGAGGCAATCCTCCGGAAAAACATTATGAAGCTTTTAAGCTGACGTTTGACACCTCATTAAAACGTACTGTTCATGCTGGCGAGATGTGTTCAGAAGAAGAAAATTTAAAAAATATATATACCTCGCTTACTCTTTTAAGGGCAGATGGTTTAGGTCATGCCATACCACTTTTTAAAAGATATTATAAACAACATGACCTTTTTGAACTTGTCAGGAAAAATAATGTAAGAATTGAATCTAATCCATTAAGTAATCATATTTTATTTAATTATCCAATGGATTACCATAATCTGGATGTGCTTGTTAAAGAAGGAGTTAAAGTTACAGTTAATCCAGACGACCCGGCAATGTGGCCTTATGGGGATATGGTTTATTCCCTTTATTTTACCTGGCAGACTTATGGATGGGAAACTGCAAGGCAAACTGTCTTTAATTCAATTGATACAGCTTGGGGATTATCTAAAGAAGAAAAGCTGACTTTTAAAAATAATTTTATTCAAAAATTAAAAGAAACTGGATTAAATTAAAAAAAAACTGAGTAAATTACAATTATTTTAATAATCAACCAGTTGGTTATTTTAAAAAATTCAGTTATATTCTATGAATATGACAATTAAAATCTTTAAAAAAAATCCTTTAACCCAAATTGATAAAAACTGGAAATATATTTTATTTTTTTTTACTTTTATTTATATTTTTAAAGCTTTTTTTATTGAAACCGGACCAATATATTCTACTTTTCTTGATTTTATACTTGTTGCATTCTGTTGCGTGCTTACTTTTAAAAATAATTTAGTTAAAGCCGTAATTTTTTTAACATTTTATAATTTATTAATTTACTGCATAACTTCTTTTTCTAAAATTAATAGTATTGAAATTTTTTCATCTAAATTTATTAATGTTTATATACCCGTTTTTACTTTTTTCCTTATTTCATATTTATTTTTTAAAATATTATTTACAAAAACTACGACTTTAAAAATTAAAATTCTTACAAGTTTAATATTTTTATCTATTATACCGCTTGTTTTTTTCTCAATTATTACAGAAATAAGTTTAGAAGAAGCTTTTAGATTAAAAAATCAATCAATAGTGGATAATCGTCTCAATGGTTTTTATAAAAAATTAAAGGAAGAAGATGAAATTGATAGAAAAGGTATTAATAAGCTTTTTGATGAAATTGAATTTATGATTAAAGATTTTAAATTCCTGGTTTTAAACAGAGAAAAAAATGTGGTTTTTCAGAGAAATATGGATGATTATAAACAAAAATCAATTATTAAAAATTTAAATCTAAAAAAAAAGAAAGTAGAAAATGATTCTCAATTTTATTTTTCAACAGACCCGAACGAGGAATATTTTGTTTTAATTAAATTACCTGAAATATATTACTTTGACCATGAGCTAACTCAATCTGCTTTTTTAATAAGTCTTGTTCTTGTAATTTTAATAATAATTGTATCTCAGATATTAAGCGACTTTATAATAGAGCCCCTTAAAAAACTTATTAAATATATGAATGAAGCCAAGGAAACAGGTCGATTCCGCCCAATGAAACTTCAACAGACTTCCTATGAAATTACTACTCTGAAAAAAACTTTTGATGAAATGTCTGTAGAGATTAATAATCTAATTTTAACTTTAAAAAATGAGATTGAAAATCGTAAAATAACTCAGAAAGAGCTTAATAATATGCTGGAAGAAGTTGAACAGGAAGAAAAAAGAATTAGATATATTGTTGAAAATACCAGGGATATTATATGGGTGTTAGATTCAGGATTTAATTTAATTTATATTAATCAGTCTTGTGAAGAACTTTACGGATACACATCAGAAGAATTTAAAAATTTATCTTCTTTAAAGTTGGTTTTTACTCAGGAATCAAATGAACTTTTTAATTCTTTTATCAGCGAAGTTAGAAGGCTTGAAAAATCAGCTTCAATGTATAATAAAAGCAGAACTTTTAACTTTGAAATTAAACAGGTTGATAAGTATAATAATTCATTCTGGATTGAGATATCTGCAAAAGTAAGTTTTGATGAAAAAGGTAAATTTTATGAAATGCTTGGAGTTTCAAGAAATATATCTCAGAGGAAAAAATATGAAAAACATATTGAAAACCTTAATCATAAGCTAGTAGAGGCTAATAAAGAGCTTAAAACCCTGGATGAAATGAAAACAACACTTTTATCAAATGTTTCCCATGAATTTCGTACTCCTCTTGCTTCTGTCATGGGATATCTTCAACTTATTGTTGAAAAAGTTGCAGGGCCGGTAAATAAAAAGCAGGAAAAATATTTAAACACTATAAATAAAAATATTAATCAACTTAATTTTTTAATTGAGGACCTTCTGTCCTATTCCAGACTATATTTAAGAGAAGTTCATCTTGCTATAGAAGATTTTAATATTTATGAACTTGGGGAAGAAGTTATTGAATATTTTAATATTAAAATTAAATCAAAAAACATTCAGTTAAAGAGCAACTTTAACCAGAAAACCTGCTATATAGAGGCGGATAGAAATAGAATTAAAAAAGTTTTGATAAGCCTGCTGGATAATGCAGTTAAATTTTCAGAAAAAGGAGGACTTGTTGAATTTTATATAGAAGAAGCTGCAGAAGATGTTGAAATAATTATCAGAGACTATGGTATTGGTATTGATAAAAATCAGAAAGAGGCTATTTTTGATATTTTTTATCAGATTGATAATTCAAGAACCCGTAAATATCAGGGACTTGGTCTTGGACTTGCCATATCCAAAAAAATTCTTCATATGCATGGCTCTAAAATAAAATTATTCAGCCAAAAAAACAAAAAAACTGAATTTAATTTTAAATTAAAAAAAAGGTTAAAAATATTTAATAAAAAAAATATTAATGATAATAATTTAATAAATGAAAAAATATTACTGATAGGGGGGGATTATTCTGAACTCACAAATGATTTCCTGGAAATATTGAAAAAATATGACTATTCATTTAAAGTTAATTATCAGACTCAGAAATTTGTTCAGAGTTTTAATCATTTAAAACCCGCAAAAATTTTTATAACAAAAGGTTTTGATCTTGGAAATTGGAAAAAGGCATTAAATTATATAAAATCATCAAAAAACCCTTTTGTAACAGTTCTTCTGTGTTCAAACCTGAATAAGGAAGATTTAAACTATGTTGATAAAATAATAACACTACCTGATGATGAGCAGGAGTTAAAAAAAATTCTCTAAAAATAGGCTGAGGTTATTTTCAATAATACTTTTTGAAACAAAAAAAGAATCGTTATGGCTTCCGTTTATTGTAACGAATTTTTTATCTCCTTCAGCCTCTTCAAAAAGTTTTTTCCCCATAAAAAAGGGGATTATTTCATCATCAGCTGAATGAATAAAAAGCATAGGAATATCAACTTTTTTTATAAAATCAACTGTCGGAAAATAATATCTGGCCATTTGTTTTATCGGAAGAAATGGATAGTGATAACCACCAATTTCTTTAATTTGGGTAAATCCTGATTCCACAATAAGTGCTTTGGGATTATTTTTAGAGGCCAATTTTGCAGCAGGAGCGCATCCTAATGACCAGCCCCATATAATAATATCGCTTTCTTGTATTTCTTTTTCATTTATTAAATAATTATAGCAGTTTTCTGCAGATGAATATAAGTTGTTTTCGGTTAACTTACCCTCTGTTTTTCCATAACCGGGATAATCAAAAAAAAGAGAATTAAAACCCAGTTTATTATAAAAGGCGGCTCTATCAATATGATAAGACATATTGCCACCATTACCATAATTAAATAAAATTGTTTCTCTATTTTTATCACCAGGAATAAACCAACCTCGTACAATAAAATTATTATCAGTTTTTATTATAATATTTTCAAAATCTAAATTATAATTTTTTGGTGTTATTGATAAACTTTTTACAGGAAAAAAAATTAGTTTATTCTGAAAAAATCTAAAAAAAACAAGAATAAAAGTGAAAAATAAAATCAATACGATGAGTATATTTTTGATAATTGGAAAAAAATTATCCATAATAAAAATTTTATCATAAATAACCGATAATTAAAATAGATAGATAATTTAGTAGGTAATTCTAAATATAAACTCAAGTTACAATATAGATACTGGAGGCTATAATATGTTACCAATCGATGCTCAGTTTAATAATACAAATAACAATCTTTTAAAACATCAAATAGATGAATGGACAATTTTTGTGCACCTGCCGCAGGAATATAAATTTGAAATTAGAAAAAAATATCCAGTTTTTTATCTTCATGATGGACAGAATCTTTTTGATCCAGAAACTTCATTTTCAAACGTTGCGTGGGAGGCTGATAAACAGGCTGATAAGCTTATTAAAGAACAAAAAATTGAACCTTTGATTATAGTTGGAATTGCAAATAGAGGAGAAAAAAGAATAGATGATTACAGTCCCTATTTTGATGAAAAACAAGGTGCCGGAGGAAAAGCTACTGAATATCTTGAAGGAATAACCCAGAAAATTCAACCATTTATAAATAAGAAATATCGTTGTAAGGTAAAACCATATAATACAGCAATTGGCGGAAGTTCTCTCGGGGGATTATTTTCATTATGGGCATCCTATAAAAAACCGCTTGTTTTTGGAAAAGCTGCTGTGATTTCTCCATCAATATGGTGGTCAGATAGAAAAATTCTTGGGGAAATAAAAGAGAGAAAAAAAATAAAATTATGGATAGATATGGGAAAAAATGAGGGTGAAACTGCACAGGAATCAAAAATTATGTTAATGGATGCAAGAAAACTTGTGCAGAAACTTCAGAATAATGGGTTTTCTCCAGGTTCTTTTTTATATAAAGAATATGAAGGAGCAACTCATCACGAAAAAGCATGGCAGGAAAGGTTTTGGGAAGTGCTTACCTTTTTATTTCCAACAAAGTAATAAAAGATAAAACAGCAATTCTCAATTTATTCACAAATCCTTTATTGGTATATGCACTCTCTTTTTTAACTGTTTAGTTAAACTATATAGTTAAATATGTTATTTGTCTAAATCAAATATTTCAATTGCTCACATTCAACTAATACGTTATACTTAAACTATAGAAAAAATTTATTAGTTAATATCAGGGGGTAATTTATGAAAAAAATATTATTTATATTATTATTCTGTTTTATTTCATTAACAGTTAATGCGCAGGCAGACTGGACCGTTTTAATGTATATGGTAGCTGATGATGATAATTATGAAGAGGCTGAAGCTGTCATTAACGAGCTTGAATTAGTCGGTTCTGATTCTGATATGCATATAGTAGCTTTGCTTGATAAATGGGATGATTATGAATGGGAGTATGTTGGAGACGGCCCTCCGGTTCGGGTTGAAAAAAACAGAGGTATTAACTCACAACATTCAAAATCAACATCTATGTATTATATTGAGGAAAATTCTGATATTGAAAATATAAATTCTAAAGTTATGACTGAAATGGATAATATTCAGTCAGGGGACCCTGTTAATCTTGCCTCGTTTATTGCTTTGAATCAGAATCTTTTTCCAGCACGAAACTATATGGTAATACTCTGGGGAGTAGGCTCTGGTTTTAATAATGTTCCATGGAAAGAAGATATGAGTCAGTTTGTTGCTGGTTATGAGCTTGGAAGAATTTTTCAGGTTGCCCTGGATAATATGCTTAACCAAAATAAAGAAAATATTGATTTAGTTTTTTTTGATTCAGCTTTTATGGCTAATTATGAACTTTCCTACGAACTTAGTATGAATAGAGTTGATGCACTGGCGGGACCACAGGGTAATATGATAAAAGGTGATTTTCCTTATAAAGAAACTTTAGAAGAAATTAAAAATACTAACAGAAATCTATCAGGTCTTGATGCAGCTAAACTTATGGGAGAAGGTTTTATAAATAATTTTGATGGTGAAGAGGAAACACAGCTTTCTGTTATAAACCTGCGTGAAAGAGCTTTTATGCTTATAAACCAACGAATTGATGACCTTGTTGATGCAATTATGGCAGATGAAAAAAACTATGAAAAACTTCATGCGGCAGCAGATAGAACACTCAGGTATTATAATCATGTTTATATGCTTGATATGGTTGAGTTTATGGCCAATATTGAACTTGAATTTGAGGATGTAAATAATAAAATTAAAACAGCAGCCTCCATGGTAAAAAGTCATATAGAATCAACTGGATTAATTGGATTTAATCAAACTACAGGAATGCGACAGCCTACTGTTGGCGGACTTTCTATATATTTCCCGTTATACAGAAGAGCCGATAATGATAATGATGATGATAATTTTTTAGTCAGGCCTTATTCAATAGATAAAGAAGAGTATGAAAAATCTATTTTTGCAGAGAATACCAGGTGGAATGAGTTGATTCAGGATTATTATGATTATATGAATAATTTACCTGATGAAACTGTCGAAGTGGAGCCTGAAATAACCATTGTTACTCCTGTGGCTCAGTCTGTTGGTGCTTCTTCATCTGATTCAGTTTCTGAAAGTAGTTCTGATGATTCATCTAATGATTCTGATTCCAATGATTCCACTTCAACCTATACTGTTAAATCAGGTGATAATTTAACCCATATTGCTCAGGCACATGGTATGACAGTTAATCAGCTGGCTCAACTTAATAATATGTCTGTAAACGAAACTTTACATGTTGGGACTGTATTAAAGGTTGACTCTGATGGAGCCTCTTCAACTTCAGCATCTGAAACTACACAGGTCAATGTTACATCAAGTAGTTCTTCTGATTATATATGGCCTACAAGCTCTCGTAGAATTACTTCTCCATACGGTCATCGAACACATCCAATAACTGGTAAAAGAAAAATGCACTGGGGTATTGATATTGGAGCTCCTACTGGGCACGAAATTATCTCGCCTGCAAATGGAAGAATAACTCATAGAGCTTATTCAGGCGGTGCTGGTAATATGATGATTGTAAATCATGGAGCTGGCAGAGAAACTGTATATATGCATATGCATAACTTTTCAGTTAGTCATGGACAGTCTGTAAGCAGTGGACAGCGTATTGGTAGTGTTGGCACAACAGGTGCCTCAACTGGGCCTCATCTGCATTTTGAAACCAGAAAAAATGATCAGAGACTTGATCCAATGCCCAGATTGCCTTAGAATTAGTGGTTTTATTATGCTATTTAACCTCTTTTGTGATATTATAAGTTTATGAGTGAAGTTATTCAGGCTGAGGTTAAATGGGTTATATATAAAAACGGTTCTTTTCATGTGCTTGATTTAGGCAGAGGAATTAAAGCTACCGGTAATATTATGATCGGGGAAGATTTTGATGTAAAGGGAATTAACTTCAAATTTGTTGGAAACTGGCATAACAGCAAATATGGTAAAGTTTTCAGATTTGATTCCAGTCAAATGCTTACAGATGAAATGTTTTTTTTTCTTACCCGTATTGTTAAAGGAATTGGTGAGAGCATGGCTCTTGAGCTTATTGAAAAATTTGGAAGCGATGAAATTGAAGAAATTCTTAACAATAATCCCTATAAACTTAAACAGATGCCGGGAATAGGAACTAAACGATTAAATACAATAATTGAGTCCTGGAGAAAAAACTCCAACTTGAGAAAACTTTCATCATTCATGGGAAATAACGGTCTCACTCCAGAAGCTATAAGGACAATTTACAATATTTATGGTGATGATTCAGTTGATGTTATTAAAAATAATCCCTATATAATTATAGATATTTCTAATATGCCTTTTTATAAGATTGATTCTTTTGCTCTTAATTTAGGCATAGAAAAAGATTCTAATATGCGAATAATTGCAATTGCTCATTATATTCTTGAAAAAATTGCCCAGGAAGGTGGCAATACACTTGTTGATATAAATTTTTTTGTTAAAAAACATTTTAAATTATCAAAGGTTCAATATTCAGAAGATTATAAAGAAAATGTTGTTGAAAAACTCAATAATTCTGAAAGTTTTGTTGTTGAAGAAAATTTTATTGCTCTCAGAAAGTATAAGTATTTTGAGGAAAAAATTATTGAATTTCTTGAATTAAAACGAGATGATAAAAATCTGAATCTTACCGATGATAGTATTTTAAGTTTTATAAAAGACTATGAAAAGAGAGAAGGATTTAAGTTATCTGATTTGCAGATAAAAACAGTAAAAGAGGCTGTTAACTCAAAAATATATGCTGTAACTGGTTATGCAGGAACTGGTAAAACAACTGTTACCAGAGTTATTCTTGAACTTCTTGAAACCTATAATGCTGGAAAAATTGTAGGAACAGCTTTCAGTGGTGTCGCCGCAAGAAGACTTTCTTCGGTTACGGGGTTCCCATGTTATACAATTCATTCTTTGCTTGGATATAATGGTAAGGAGTTTACTTATGATAAATTCAATAAGCTCGAGGCTGATGTAGTATTACTTGATGAGGCTGGAATGGTGAATTCTGAGTTATTTTACTGTCTTATTCGTGCTTTAGATGATAAAACTACCTTTATACTATGTGGTGACGATGCTCAGCTGCCTCCGATTGGTCCGGGTAATGTATTTTCTGATGTAATAAACTATAATATTTCATCATTTGAAAAACTTGAAGAAGTTTTCAGGCAGGATCGGGATAGTGTAATAAATATTTTTGCAGGGCAGATAAGAAAGGGAATTATACCTGAAGAATTCTGTTCTACTCATGCCGACTGGTATTTTGCCGAGGCGAAGGATAAAGAATATTGTGAAGATGTAAATCAGGATATTTTGGAAAAAATAATAAAAATTTCTTCTAAATATATAAACGAGGGAATTGAAAATATACTTGAGGATATTCAGATTTTATCCCCTATGAAAAAGGGAACCGCGGGCACTTATAATTTAAATTTTGAGCTTAAGAATTTATTTAATCCTGCCTCAAATTATTCTAAAAAAGAAAATTTTAATAAAAAAAAGATAACTTTTTCTCCTGGTGATAAAATAGTTAACCTCAAAAACAAGGACAAAACAGTCTGGAATATTAAAGATTTTAATATTGATAAACCTTCTGAGGATAATTCCTCTACCGAAAGAATTTTTAATGGTACTCTGGGAATTATTAAAAAAATTTGTCATAAATCAGAAAAAATTTATGTTCAGACAAATACCGAGCTTGTGATTGAATATGATTTTAGTGAAGTTTCTCAGATATTTGAACATGCTTTTTCCTTAACTGTTCATAAATCACAGGGAAGTGAGTTTGGAGTGGTAATTATTCCGTTAACTCCTTCGCATAAATTTATGCTGAACAATCAACTTCTTTATACAGCTGTAACCAGGGCTAAAAAAGGGGTCATTCTGGTTGGAAAAAGGAGCTGCTTTACATATGCTGTTAAAAACAGCTCCGGAAAAGTTAGAAATACCTGGATAAAAAAACTTAGCAGTTAAACCTTAAAATTCGTTCTGTACTGCTTGCCCTACTTTCATACTTTAATATTGGGATTCTAAAAAATTATAAATATATCTGGTAGTATTTTTTATATCTTTTTTATAAACATACTCATTAATAGAATGAATATTTCCACCTCCCGGTCCAAAAACCAGTGTTGGTACTTTGCATCTTGTTCCAAAAAAATTAAAGTCGCCAACGCTTCTAGTTGTGAATTGGCAAATTGTACTTTTTTCATCACTAGGGAGGAACTCCATGAACTTTTTAATCCATTTATTCTTAACAAAAATATAAGGGTTGTATTCATGCGCAGGAGTGGGGGTATATCTTTTTGTAACTAATACTTTACATCTAGGCTTAATTTTTTTTATTACTCTTTTAATTTCAGTCAGGGCGGTTTTTGGGGTTTCGCCAACAATTAGATTACGATTTACCTCTAATGAGCAGTAATCTGGAATTGTAAATCCTTCGGCTCCACCATTTATGCTTAAAGTATTATAATGTCCTCGTCCCATTTTTATGTTGGAATAAAGGTCAAAATCATCTAATCTCTTAATAAATTCAGAAGCATCATGAATAGCATTAATACCTAGACCTGGTTGTGAGGCATGGGCAGATTTTCCAAAAAATTCTATATTAAATAGAACTCTTCCTTCGGCTCCAATTATAACAACTGGAAATTTAGTTTTATGTATTTTTTTATGTGTGGTGCAATAGGAATTTTTTGCAAGTACTGGTGAAGGTTCGGGAACAATTATAAAATCAAAATTCCTGAAAGGAAACTCACGAAGCAGAGTATCTGAACCAAAAGAATAGGCTGCTTCTTCGCCGAACACAAGTGACAAAAACAGTGTTCCTTTTATTTTATCTCTGTTTTTCATTAAATGTACTACGCTGGCCATAATTGAGGCACATCCGGCTTTCATATCGGCAGCACCTACACCATATATTTTGCCATCTTCTGTTTCATGAGCCGAATATGGATCATAAAACCACCCTTTTTTAGGCAATACAGTATCAAGATGACCATTAAGCATAATTTTAGGTCCACCACGTTTTCCCTGAATTTTTAAAATTATATTTTTAAGCTCAGTATTATAGGTTAAAAAAGGGTTTTCAAATTCCTGAAATTTTGCGTCCAGACCACTTTTTTTAAGATAATCAAGTGCAAATTCATAAATATAAGGACCATCATTATGGCCGCTTGGAATTTTTATTAATTGTTTTGTAAGTTCAACAGCTTCATTCTCTACTTTTTCAATAAAATTATTCATATTTGTTAAAGACCAGGATATATTAAATATCCTAAACCTCCTGTATTATTAATATTTTATCGGGAATTTGAATATGATTTATTAATTAATATTACACTCTTTCATAATGCGTGTTTTTGATTTAATATAATCAACATTGTTGATAGCAAGTAGATAAGAAATTTTTTTGATTACCTCAATTTCTTCATAATCAAGGGAACCGTCTGAACATGCCATTCTAAAGAGTTCATCTAAGAATTTTATTTTCTGCTCGGGAGAAAATTCTTTTTTTATGGCTCGGGTAAACTCAAATAAATCGGTTCTATCCCGGGCTGTTTTTTCAATTGTTTTCATAAACGAATTAAATTCCTGCTCAGAAATTCCTGTATAGTTTGATAAAATATTTTTAGCTTTATCTTTTTCAAAATCAGAAAAATCACCATCTTCGTTTCCAACTATCCATAGAAGCACACCAAGTGCTTTCTGGAATTTCTTTTTTTCAGCCTCTTCGTTATTCTCCTGACATTCTGCAAAAGAACATTTTATAAAATCTGAAATCTGCTCAAAAATATTCATAATTAAAAAATTACCATATTTATATAAATTTTTCAAATAAAAATTAATAATTCCGGTAATTCTCAATGAACTTTTTTTCGTAGCTCTACAATTTTTTACTTAATAATTGTGCATTTTGCGGGTTGATTATATAAAATCTTTTCTAAATTATTTAAATCAGTTCCTTTTGAAATAATCACCCGGAAGTTTTTATCCCTGCATAATTTTGTTGCAATAGGGTCAAAAGGAGCATTCAAACCCGGAGTCCACTCGGTTCCAACAATTTGTTGCATAGTTTTCCAGTCTGTTTTTTCAAGTTTTACAGCGTCTGAAAATTTATTAGGGTCTTTATCAAAAACATGATAAATATTTGATAAATTTATTAAATAATCAGAGTTGAATTTTAAGGCTAGCAATGTAGAAACATAATCAGTACTCCAGCCAGGTTTATAACCTGCCGCAACAAGCACTTTATTATCAAAAACAATTTTTTCTTCAGG
>JBNJGP010000012.1:0-42384 GCA_051747805.1 Candidatus Muiribacteriota bacterium | reverse complement strand
TACTATTTATATTGTTAATACCTTTATATAAGGTTTTTGGAATGCGAATTCCGGAGACCTGACCCCCATGTTTTAAATAAATTTTACAAAATTTTCAACTGGTCGTCTATAAGCTCTGGGTAAAAGATTTAATTCAGGTGATGGATAGCCACATGCTATAATTACCGGGATATGTTTGTTTTCAGCTATTTTAAATTTGATTTTTACTTTTTCTTCATTGAATCCATCCATTGGATGGGTTTTAAAACCATAAGCCTGGGCTGCATACATAAGGCTCATTGCAAAAAATGAAGCATTTTTAATTGCAAAATGAATTCTTTTTTCGCTGAATTTATCTTTATACAGGTTGAATGCATTGTTTTTAAAATTTTCTATGTGTTCTTCTTTCATATAACCTAATTTTACCCAGCTATTTAAAACATCATTAATATTTTCTTCAACTCCTTCAGGATTTGCAACAACAATAAAGTTAATTGAGGTTTCTGTGACTTTTGGTTGATTAAATGCATATTTTTTTAATAACTCTTTGTTTTCTTTTGATTTTACTACAATCAATTCCCAAGGTTGCAGATTCATAGAAGATGGGGTTAAATTAGCCAGATTGATAATATTTTTTATTTTTTTATCACTCATTTCTTGTGATGAATCAAAAAAATTAATTGCTCTTCTTTCTTTTATACCTTGAATAAAATCCATAAAAACTCCTTTTTAAAATAATCAAATATCATTTTAAATTTAAAACAGTTTAAATGCAAATCGGCATATTTTTTTTAATAAATTTGATTTCATTTTTTTCATCATCCAGATTTCAGAAATTCGTTTAATTAAAAAAGACATGGTAGGGAAGGAATGCTGTAAAAATAAAATATTATAAAGTTTGATATTGTATTGAATAGCCATGGCAAATTCATTTATCATTTCACCTGAGCCTTCACCAACGATTTTAGCACCATATATTCTGCCAAAAGGTGAGCAGTAAACTTCAACTGAGCCGTGGGGGATTTTTTCGGCAATGGCAGCTCCATAATTACCGTATTCTGCCTTAATTGTTTCAAATTTCACCTTTTTCTTTTTAAGCATATATTTATTTAAACCAACTCTGGAAATCTGTGGTTCTGTAAAAACTGTCCAAGGAACAACATAGTTTTTAAATTTTTTGCGCATAAAAAACGGGGACATTGAATTAATCAAAGCCAGCATACCTTGATGCATAGCTGCATGTGATAATAAGACGTTTCCGTTACAGTCACCGGCTGCATAAATATTTCGTGTTGTGGTGCGTAAATGCTTATTTACGATAATTCCTTTTTTATTATATTTTACGCCGGCGTTTTCAAGATTAAGTCCTTCAAAATTAAAAAGTCTTCCAGTTGCCACAAGTAAAACTTCACCTTTTAATGTTTCTCCTGATTCAAGTTTTACAAGGGTTTCGTTTTTATCCTGTTTTATATGTGTTATTTTTTCGCCGTTTTTTAGAATAATTCCTTCATCTTTGAAAATATCATCAAGTATTGTCTGTTCATTTTTTGAGGGACCATGTATTAAATTAGGGTCATTGTGAACTATACTGACTTTTGAGCTAAGTCTTGAAAAAGCCTGGGCCATTTCAACACCAATTGCACCACCACCTATTACTACCATTGAGCTGGGAACTTTTTTAAGATTAAAAATAGTTTCATTAGTGTGATAATTTACTTTTTCAATACCTGGAATTGGCGGAATTAAAGGGGTGGTTCCTGTAGCTATAAATATTTTAGCTGCTGTAATTTCTTTTTTCCCGGCTTTTACAGTATGTTTATTTATAAACTGAGCTTTATCATAGATTATATCAACTTTATTTAGCATTTTTGCCATTTTTTTATCATGAATGAAATCAAGATCTTCATTAATATTTTCAAAAAGATTTTCTTTTATTTTTATATTTTTATTTAGAAGTTTTTCTGCGTTATGAACATTTTTTGAATACCTTAAAATTGCTTTGCTGGGAATACATCCCACGTTCATACATTCTCCGCCTATACGGCGTTTTTCAACTCCACAGACTTTTAAACCCATTTCTGAACCCATTGCAGAAACTGCCATACCAGCAGGACCTAATCCAATTACTAAGATATCATAATCATAACTCATATATACTCCTTTTTTGTAAATCTAACTATTCCAATATAAGAATATAATAATATAACATAAAAAGTTTGTCAAGGTTTTCAAGTCTAAGGATTTCAGGTTTTTTTATAATTTGCATTAGTTAAATTAAAAAATGTAATTTTTTATATAATCAAATCCTATCTGCTCTTGTTCATTATAAATGTCTACAAGTTAAAAATACTATATATTATCCTAAAAAATTAAATAAAGAGAAAACTAAGGTTAGGTGCAACTCATTTTGAATACAAAACAAAAGATTTTGACTGTTTAATTAATACTATTGAGGCTGTTAGTTTGATCGCGGAACACATTAAATAAAATTAGAAAATAAAGAATTTATGCAAGGTTGACAATTTAAAAATAATAATATATAATAGTATTTATAGCTTGATAAGGTGTCAAGGAGGGTTTTATGAAACTGGATTCTATTAATGGAGTTCTTGTTAATCAGCTTAATAATAATCAAAATCAAAAATCTGTTGAAAACGTGAATACACTTGAACTTGCAAACGATATGGTTACAATTTCAGGTTTTTCTAAACATTTCGAAAATTATTTTAGTTATTTACGTCAGGAAGGGGATGAAGAGGCTGTAAATGGACTAACTGATTTTTTACAGAATATACATAAAAATGTTAGCAGTCAACAGGTTGCGGACTTTGTTCTTTCGATGGATGAACATTTAGAAAATAATTCACATACAGTAGCTGATTTTTTTGGCTCTATTAATAATTTAAATGAAAATAAAATTAGTGAAAGAAATTTTGTTACTACTTTTATTGATGTTGAGGACCGTAATCTTCAGGAAAGGTTTGCTTCTGAAAGTTATAATATTTCTTCTGAATTTTCGGAATATGGTGATTTGGCTGATGATACTTTTAGAGATTTTGTTTCAACCACCAGAAATATTATTACTGCTGAGGAGGATGAACAGGTTAGAAATGAAAATATATCAGATTTTTTCAATGAGGTTTCAGAGGTGGAAGATTTAGCTGAAAAGTATGATGTGATTGAAAATTTTGAGATGTAATAAAGTCTAATTTATTCAAATATTTCAACTATTATATTCGATGCTGTATTAAAATCTAATTTTATATTCGAATGTTCGATTTTTATATAAAAATATTTATCATCGATTTTTTCTATTTTGAATTTTAATTTTGGTAGAATACCTTTATTTATGATTTCTTTTCTGATTTCTGATGAACCGTTTATTTTTGAAATAACACCTAATTTAGCCTCTTTAACATCGGAAAGAGCAGCCCTTATAACTTGATTTTCGATTTCTGGTTTACGGTTTTTATTGTAATAATTCTGAAAATCTATTAAATCAAAATTTCTTTTTTTTAGATAATCGCCAAAATTTATAAATCTGTCAATTGTTTCATCCGAGAGCATATGTTCAAGGTTGCAGGCTTCTTCTTCGGCTTTTTTTTCGTTGACTCCCAGAATATTTTTTATGAAATTATATATAATTCTATGTTTTTTAAAAATTAATCTTGCTTTTTTCTCGCCAATATCGGTTAGTTCAATTCCTTTATATTTTTTATGAATTAAATACCCCTGTTTTTCCAGTGTTTTAATTGCTCCCAGGGCAGAGGGTGGTCTTACTTCAAGGGATTCGGCGATTTTTTTTAATTTAATTTTATCATATTCTAATTTAATTAAATATATTGTTTCAAGATAATCCTCAAGGCTGTGGGTAAGTTTTTTTTTCATAATTTCCTTTAATAAAATTTCTGATTTAAACTCCCTTTATATTATTATAATTGAATATTAAAGTCAAATGAAATAATAACAGCAATTCTAAATACATCAAAAAACTTTATCTGTAATGGTTTTGATGAGTTTTATATATGAATTTTTTAATAGTATGGAATTTTAATTTATTTTATGATATATTTTTTAACTATATATGAATCGGAAAATTAAATTTGAATTTGAAAAATTTTTTAATATTAATTTAGACCTCCTATGTATTTCTGATTTAGAAGGGAATATTCTTGAAGTAAATAATGAATGGGAAAATACTTTGTATTTTCAGAAAAAAGAGTTAATAAAAAAAAATTTATTGGATTTAATTCATCCAGATGATAAGAATAATGGTATTATTGAACTTCAAAAACTAAAAAATAATCAGCCTGTTTTAAATTTTATCGCAAGACATAGGCGTAAGGATGGAACTTTTGTTTATCTTGAGTCCCGTGCTGTAAGGGATGGTGATTTAATATATTCTGCAGGTCATAATATAACCCAAAGAGTGATTTCTGAAAAAGTTCTGAATCAGAATCTTAAACGATATACGCAAACTGCCGAAGTGAGCAATACTTTTTTATGGGAAATAAACAAGGAAGGTTTGTTTACTTATGTCAGTCCAGTTGTTAAAGATGTACTTGGTTATTTTCCAGAGGATTTAATTAATAAATCTTATATTTCTGAACTTTCTCCGCAAGAAGAAAAAAAATCTATTATGGATTTAATTAAGAATTATTCTGAATATAATAACTTTGAAAAACGTCTAAAAACCAAAGACAATAAGATTAAATGGGTTTTTACCAGTTATGTTCCTATTAAAACTGAAATGGGCAAAATAATTGGTTTTAGAGGGGCCGATAAAGATATTAACAAACAGAAAGAGTTTGAAATTGGGTTGCTTGAAAAAAATAAAATGCTTGAACATTTGTTTAATCAATCTATGTATGGTTTTTTTTTAACGCTTGCCCAGAAACCATTTTACTGGAATGATGAAGTTGATAAAGAGAAAAAATTAGATGATTTGATGAATAATTTAACTGTAAATAAGGTTAATAAGGCGATGCTCAGGCAATATGGTTACAAAACTGATTCTATTACTGGTTATAAAGTCAAAGATTTCTTCAGGTTTGATATTGAACTTGGTAGAAAGATTATTTGGGATATTCATGAAAAAGGAAGATGGCAGGGAGTTACCCGGGAAAAAAAGATTGACGGTTCTAATATATGGATAGAGGGTGATTATTCATGTATTTATGATGATGCCGGAAAAGTGATTGGACATTTTGGTGTTCAGATTGATATTACCAATAAAATAAAAGCTCAGGAAAAATCCCAAAAAGAACTTCAAATTCAAAAAATTATAACTGATATTTCGACTGCTTTTATAAATATTAACATTAAAAATTTTGATAAAAAAATAAATGAGCTATTAAAAAAATCTGCGATGGTTTTTGATGTTGACAGAAGTTATATTATGCTTTTTAAAAATAATTTTAATTATATATTTAATACCCATGAATACTGTATGGGAGGCGTTGTTTCACAGAAAGAAAATTTTCAGAATTTTTCTGTAAAAAAATTTAAATGGTGGAAAAATCAAATTTTTAATAAAAAAACTATTAATATTGAAGATGTAAATAAGTTAGGTGATTTAGCTATTGCTGAAAAAAAAGTGTTTTTAAAAAATAATATTAAATCTCTTTTAACTGTTTTGCTTTTTAATGATGAACAAATTATTGGTTTTTTTGGGTTTGATTCTGTTAGAAAAAAGAGAAAGTTTAACAAAACAGAGATTGGTTATTTAAAAGTGCTGGCTAATATTATTTCTGATGCTTTCAAAAAAATTGATACTGAAAAAGAACTGATAAAGGCCAAGGAGCAGGCTGAAACAGCTAATTTTGAAAAGTCTAAATTTCTTGCAAATATGAGTCATGAAATAAGGACTCCGCTGAATGCTGTGGTTGGATTTGCCGATTTATTAGCCGAAACAGAAGTATCTTTAAAACAGAAAGAGTATATTAAAACAATTAATAATAGCGGACATATTCTTATGGAGCTTATTAATAATGTGCTTGATTTTTCAAAAATTGAGGCTGGAAAAATCGAGCTTGAAAATATTGTAACAGATATTAAACAGTTGATTAAACAATGTGTTGATATATTATATTTTCAGGCTAGAAAGAAAAGTATTAAACTTAAATTTAATTTTTCCAGAAATGTTCCGACCTATGCTCTGGTTGATCCGGTCAGGTTAAAACAGGTTATTATTAATTTATTAAATAATGCAATTAAATTTACGAAAGAAGGTGAAGTTTCCATAAATTTAGATTTTACTCTTTTAAAATCGAATATGGGAACTTTTTATTTTGAAATTAAAGATACTGGAATTGGAATTTCTGATAAAGAACAGGAAAAGTTATTTAAAGCTTTTTCACAGGCCGATGTTTCAACTACTCGAAAATATGGCGGAACTGGGCTTGGTCTTATTATTTCTAATTTTCTTGTTAAAAAAATGGGTGGAAAAATTAATGTTTTAAGTGAAATTAATGTTGGATCCAAGTTTTATTTTGAAATTGATACTGAATATAAATTTGAATCTGAATTTAAAGAGTTAGTGGAAAATAATAAAGCCCAAAATCTACATAATAAAAAATACAAAATATTAATTGCAGATGATGTGGTGGTAAATCTTGAACTTCTCAAAATAATGATTAAAGAAATTATCCCTGATTCTATTGTATTTACCGTTGAAAATGGAAAAAAAGCTTTTGAATACTTCAAAAAAGATAAGTTTGATTTTATTTTAATGGATGTTCAAATGCCTGTTATGGATGGTATTTCAGCTACTAAAAGTATCAGAAAACTTGAAAAGGGACAGTCGCATACAAAAATTATAGCTTTATCGGCTGGTGCAATTATGGAAGAAAAGCAAAATTGTTTAAATGCCGGGATGGATGATTTTCTGGCTAAACCTTTTAAACAAGAAGAACTTGCCGACATTATCAGGAAAAATATTCCATCGTAATCAGAGAATTGCATTGAAAATCCTAAATCTGCTAATTGTTTGGGATTTTCATATTCTGCTCACTATAATCTGAGGTTACCTAAATGCTCTAATTAAAACTTCGTCATGTTTTTTTAGTTTTTTCTTTTCGCCGCAGAAATATATAAAACAATTAGATTCTGCAAGTTCAGATAATATATTTGAGTTTTGAATACTTCCCGCTAACTCTACCTGATATGTTCCGTTTTTTATAGTATATACTCCTCTGAGTAGTTCATCTCTAATTCCTTTTCTTAAATAATCACTTCCTTTGTATATTGCTTTTTGAAAAACATGATTGTAGTTTAAACCATATATTTTTTTTATTGCGGGGGAAACAAATTCATTAAATGAAACATTGGAGGAAACTGGATTTCCGGGCAGACAGAAAATCGATTTAGATTTAAACTTAAAGTATGAAAATGGTTTGCCGGGTCTTACATTAACTTTTCTGAAATGTTCTGAGCATTTGAGTTTATTAAGTGCGTCTCCAACAAAATCATAATCTCCCATAGATATTCCACCAATAGTAATAACTATATCACTTTTTTCTATAGATTCTTTCAGAGTTTTTTTAGTTTTATCAAAATTGTCAAAAATTTTTTTATTGTAAATTTTTTCTACTCCCGTTTGTTTTAACATTGTAGTTAACATCACAGTGTTTGAATCATATATTTGATGAGGTTGGATTTTTTTTCTGCTTCCAGCTTTGACTAATTCATTACCAGTACTGATTAATGTTACTACAGGTTTTTTAAAAACTTTAACATTAGTGTTGCCTGAGGAAATAATTAAAGGTAAATTAAATGCAGAAATTAAAGTTCCTTTTTTTAAAAGCAAGGTATCTGAAGGAATATCTTCACCTTTATATCTTAAATTTCTTCCTTTTTTTATATTTTCTTTAACAAAGAGAGTATTATTTTTTATTTGTGTAATTTCTTTTTCAACAACAGTATCCGCCCCTTCTGGTATTAACGCTCCGGTGAATATTTTGGAAGCGTATCCTTTTTTTAACTTTTTTAAAGGGGAACCTGCCTGAATTTTTTTCTTTGAAAGTTTAATTCCTTCTTTTATTGAATAGTCTGAATATTTAAATGTATAACCATCCATTGATGAATTATCTGCCTGAGGATGGGCTAATTTTGAATATATGTTTTCTGAAAGAACGTATCCACATGCTCTGTTAATATTTTTGATGGTTTCATCCATAACTGTTAAATTACTATTTATGATTTGATGTACTTTTTTTATTGAAATCAATTATACCTCCAAAATTCCACCCGTGGAAAGAGGAAAAATTATTTTCTATTAAGAAAAGTTTTCATAACGGTGGAATTATTATTTATACCCGAAAAATAATCCAGAAATTTATATATTGTAGAAAATTGTATTCTTGCGCCTGGTTTTGCATTATATGTTATTCCTGATATATAGTATTCTGTTTCTGAGGCTTTACCAAGTGTAATTACTAAGGATTCGCCGGCCTCATTTCTCACTATTATATCACTATTGTCAATAATAAAATTATTTTCATACTTTTTTTTGAGTGATTCAATATATTCTTTTTTGGCTAATCTTAAGTCTATATCTTCAGATTTTTTATTAATTCCTTTGATTATATTAACGGTGGTTTTCATTTTGTCTATAAATTTCATTGCTTTGTACTGATTGTGTTCTTCATAGTTTTTTGTTATATCAAAGCCTTTATATTGAACCAGTTTATCTGTTTTTCTTTCGAGTTCCTTTAACTTTTTTTTCAGATTTTTATGTGCTTTTCCAGCATCTTTAAAGCTTTCAAGTGCTTTATCTACTACCTCAACTAGTTGTGTAACTTTTTCGGTTTCCTTATTAAGTTTTTCTTCAAATTTTTTTACTGAGCGTATTAGTGCTTGAGTTTCTTTTTTCATATTCTGCCACCATTATTTAATTTGAGTTTAGCAAAAAATAGAAATTTTAACCTGTAGACACTTAAAAAGCTTGATTTCACGGGGGGGCTGTGCCGACATCAAATTCTGATAAGAATTTGTGTAGGCCTGACCACAAAAGCCTTTTAAGAAAATTTGCTAAACTCAAGATTTAAGTTTATAAACATTATAACAAAAATTTTTTTTAAAAAAAAGTGTTTTTCATTCTAAACAGCAATTTTTAATTAAAAAAGAGAAAATCCTCGTTATATTTAATGGTTGTTTTTTATGATTTAATCGTATATAATGTAAAATAATATTTTAGAAATTAAATAAATTATGTAAGGGTGAAATCGCAGTATGCTTAATGAATATTTGGAAAGAGAATTTAATTCTTTAATTAAAAATGATGATAAAATACTTCATTTTTTACAATCAGGAGTTATGGACGGTATATGGTATTGGGACCTGCAAAATCCCGAAAATGAATGGATGAGTGATAAATTCTGGCAGACTTTTGGGTATGACCCAAAACTGAAAAAAAATCTTTCCTCAGAATGGCAGGATATTATATTTAAAGAGGATTTAGAATTAGTAAATAAAAATTTAGAACAACATTTAGAAAATCCTGAAATTCCATTTGACCAAATAGTTAGATACTATCACAAAAACGGTTCAACTGTGTGGGTTAGATGCCGGGGAATTGCAATAAGGGATAAAAATGGTAAGCCTAAAAGACTGCTTGGGGCGCATACTGATATTACAGAGCTGAAAAAATATCAGTTTTATCTTCAGAAATCCAGAGATGAGTACAATACTGTTTTTAATGGTACGCAGGATGCCATGTTTTTAGTAAAGGTTCTAAAAAATGACACTTTTAAATTTATTAAAACAAATAAAATCCATCAGGAAAAAACAGGAATTTTACTTCCAGATATTCAGGGGAAAACACCAAAAGAACTTCTCGGTGAAACTCTTGGCAAGATTATTGAGAATAATTATAAAAAATGTATTGAAAATAATAAACCATTTACTTATGAGGAAGAGCTTGATTTAATTGGCGGAAAAAGAATATGGTTAACTACACTTACCCCAGTTTTTGAAAATAAAAAAGTTTCTTATATTGTGGGTTCTTCTGTGGATATCACCCAGCGGAAAAATGCCGAAAAAAACCTTCGTAAAGCAAAAGTAGAGGCTGAAAAAGCAAATAAGGCTAAAAGTATGTTTCTTGCTAATATGAGTCATGAGATTAGAACGCCACTAAATGGTATTGTTGGTTTTCTACAGCTTTTGAAAAAAACTGAAATAGGTAATATTCAAAAAAAATATATTGAAAATATTGAAAACTCAACAGATTCTTTATTAACAGTAATTAATGATATTCTTGATATATCTAAAATCGAGGCAGGAAAGTTTACTCTGGAAAAAGTGTGCTTTGATTTACATAAAGAAGTTGAGTCTATTATGCAGACACATATAGTGCGTGCCCATGAAAAGAATTTAAATTTAAGCTTCTATATTAATCCAGATATTCCTTCGCTTTTGATTGGAGACCCTAATCGACTTAAACAAATTTTTAATAATTTAATAAGCAATTCTCTCAAATTTACTGATAAAGGGGATATCTACACTGAAATTAATTTAAAAGAAAAATATGATAATAAAATAGTAATTGAATGTTTTGTGCAGGATTCCGGTAAAGGTATTAATAAAGAAAATTTAAATAAACTTTTTAAAGCATTTTCGCAGGAAGATTCTTCTATTACACGACGATTCGGAGGAACAGGTTTAGGTTTGTCTATATCCAAAACTATTGTTGAACTTATGAATGGTTCAATTAATATAGAAAGTGAACCTGATGTTGGAACAAAGGTTTCTTTTATTGTTGAATTTGAAAAATGTAATGAAGACATAAAACTTTTTATGCCTGATTTCAGTGAATTAAAAGGTAAAAAAATTCTGCTGGTAGATGATTATGAAAAAAACAGGTTGATTGTAAAAAAATATCTTGAGGAATATGGTACTATTATTGTTGAAGCTTCTAAAGCTACAGAAGCTTTAGATTTAATTTATAATCAGGATTTTAATTATTATGATATTATTTTAATTGATTATAAAATGCCGGGTATGAATGGAATTGATTTAGCCGGATTTCTAAAGAAAGATAAAAAAACTGAAAATATTCCACTTTTACTTCTGGCATCAGTGGAGCAGAGTCTGGAAAATAAAGACCTGATTGATGGATATATTTTAAAACCTTTTAATAAAACTAATCTAATACAAAATATACTGAAACTTATTTCGCAAAATAAAGAAAATATATTATATGAAAATGAAACCAAAAAAAATCTTGAATATAATGAACTAACATTTAGAAAAGATATAAAAATTCTTCTGGTAGAGGATAATGAAGTAAATCGTGAGTTTTTTACTACTATGATTGACGGAATGGGATTAAAGTGTGATATTGCCAAAAATGGTAAAGAAGCTCTTGAAAAAGTAAGCAAAAATTTTTATGATGTTGTTTTCATGGATATTCAAATGCCCGAAATGGATGGTTTAACAGCAACAAAAAAAATCAGGAAACTGGATAGTGAAAATAAAAATACTTTAATTATTGCTTTAACAGCATATACTATGAAATCAGATTTAAAAAAATGTATTGATGCTGGAATGGATGATTATCTGGCAAAACCTCTTCAAATTGAAAGTATTGAAAATATTTTAATTAAATATTTCCGATTACAAACCAACGGTGAATCACATAAAAGCAATTACAGCTATAATGAAATATTAAATAACTTTATGAACGAAACAAATTTCCCCGAAAAATCCGCCCATAAAATTGTCCAAAAAGGTTTAGAATCGATTCCAGAAATAGTAGATAAAATTAATGAAAATATTAAAAATGAGGATGTAGAATCAACACACGAATATCTTCATAAATTAAAGGGAACTTTTGGAACACTTGCGATGAAAGATCTTCATGCTGATGCTACCGAAGCTGATAATATTGTTCATGAAGGTGAAATTAATGAAAAATTAAAAAATATTTTTCAAAAAATTATGGGTAAGGTAAATTTAATCCATAATAGTTAGTGCAGGCTAAAAGGCGTACGTATAATTTCTAAAAATTATTAAAATTAATTTTTAATTTTACCAAAAACTTTGTGTATAGCAAAATCTTGACATAAATCCTATTGATTGCAGGAGGAAAAATGACAAAAAACAAAGTAAAGATAAATATTGCTGGAATGTCGTGTGCAAGTTGCTCGGCAGCGGTTACTAAAATTTTAGAAAAACAGCCGGGGGTAATAAGTGCAAATGTTAATTTAACAACGGCAAAAGCTTTTGTGGAGTATGAAGGCAATGAATTTAATATAAATAAGGCTATAGAAGATATTAATAAAACAGGATATGAGGCTTCATTAAGTGAGGATGACGAAGAAAGTGAATTTAAAAAATATCAGAAAAAGCAGGAAGTTGAATACAAAGAGCTTATTAATTATTTTATTATCAGTCTAATATTTGCAACACCTGTATTTATCCTTGGTATGTTTTTCATGCATAAGCCACTTTTTGGAAATCAGGGTATTATTATGTGGATATTAGCCACCCCGATTCAATTTTTTGTTGGCTGGCCAATGTATAAAAAAGCATATAAATCTATAAAAAATGGAAGCCCTAATATGGACGCCTTGATTATGAAAGGAACCACAGTAGCTTATTTTTTCAGTATGTGGGCTGTTCTTACAAATAACCCATATAATTATTTTGAGGTTAGTTCAATGCTTATAACAATTGTGCTTTTTGGAAGAGTTCTTGAGGCCAGAACAAAAGGAAAAACTTCAGAGGCGATTAAAAGTTTAATCCAATTAAAGCCGCAACAAGCAAGAGTTGTTGATGGAGATGCAGAAAAGATGACGGACGTAGATAGTGTCGAAGAAGGGGATGTTTTAATTGTTAAACCTGGAGAAAAAATTCCGGTTGATGGTGTTATTATAAAGGGAAATACTTCAATTGATGAAAGTATGGTTACCGGGGAAAGTCTTCCTATTGAAAAAAACAAAGATGATTTAGTTATTGGTGCAACTATTAATAAATTTGGTAATTTTACAATGAAAGCAACAAGAGTGGGTAAAGATACCACTCTTGCTAAAATTATTAAACTTGTGCAGGAAGCACAGGGAAATAAAGCACCTATTCAGAGATTTGCCGATATTATTTCAGCATATTTTGTACCTATTGTTCTTTTTATTTCTGTGATTACTTTTTCAGCCTGGTTTTTTATTGGTAATGATTTGAATTTTGCCATTATAACAGCAGTTTCGGTTCTTGTAATTGCCTGTCCATGTGCGCTTGGACTGGCTACACCAACCGCAATTATGGTTGGCTCAGGAATGGGGGCAAAAAATGGTATTTTATTTAAAGGGGGCGGGGTTGTTGAAACTACTCATAAACTTAAATATATTGTTTTTGATAAAACTGGTACAATTACTCAGGGTAAACCAGTTGTAACTGATATTAATACTTCTGGAGAAAAGCAGGATTTTATAAATTTTTGTATTTCTCTTGAAAAAGGTAGTGAACATCCGCTTGCCGAGGCTGTTTTAAATATGGATAAGAATAATAAAACCCCTTCTGCAGATGATGTTACAGCCCTGCCGGGAGAGGGTTTGAGTGGTAAAATAGCTGGAAAATCTTATTATTTTGGTAATTTTAAACTTATGGAAAGGTTAAAAGCCGACACTGATGAATATTATGATAAATCAACTGAGCTTGAAGAAAATGGTAAAACTGTTATTTTTCTGTTCAATAAAACTGATAATATAGTTCAGGGTATTCTGGCTATTTCTGATGCAATCAAGGATGAGGCTTCTTTGGTTATTTCAGAGTTAGAAAAAAAAGGTATTCATGTATATATGATGACTGGGGATAATAAAAAAACTGCAGACGCTATTGCAAAAAAAGCGGGGATTAAAAACTATTTTGCACAGGTTATGCCTGAAGATAAGGCTGAATATATTAATAAATTGAAAAATAAGGGGCTTACGGCTATGGTTGGTGATGGTATTAATGATGCTCCTGCTCTTGCGACGGCAGATATTGGTATTGCTATGGGTGGTGGCACAGATGTGGCAATAGAAACTGGTGATATTGTTCTTATGAAAAATTCATTGAAAGATATATTAAAGGCTGTGAATTTAAGTTTATTGACTATGAGAAAAATTAAACAGAATATGTTTTGGGCTATGATTTATAATGTTTTAGGAATACCGCTTGCAGCTGGTGTTTTTTATCCGTTTTTTGGCTGGTTGCTGGATCCTATGATTGCTGCCGGGGCTATGACATTAAGTAGTATTAGTGTGGTGAGTAATTCGCTGCTTTTAAAATTAAAAAAAATTGTTTAAGGAGTTTTTTATGCTTAAATTTAATTTGAAAAAACAAATTAAAACTGGAGAAGAGTTTTTTAAAAAAGATGTTATAGATAATGAAACTTCTCCTGTTTTTAAAAACAATGATATTATTTCTGTTAATGGAAGATTTTATGAGTACAGCGAGAAAGAAAAAGGTTTTTATATAACTGATAATATCTATATTAAAGATGTTCCCAAAAACAATTCATTTTTTTATTTCAAAGTTGCTGTTATTGTAATGAGTGATTCATGTGCGGCTGGTGAATCCCTTGATAAATCGGGCCTATTTATTTCTGAGTTAGTTAAAGAGAATAAATTTATTGTTTCTGTTTATAAGATTGTACCGGATAATAAATCTGAAATTGAAAATATTTACAATAAATGTTTATCTCAGAATATTTCTCTTGTTTTAACTACCGGAGGAACTGGATTATCTCCCTCTGATATAACTCCGGAAATTACAAAAAAAATTGCCCCCCGTGAGGTGCCTGGGATATCTCAGGGAATTATTCAATATAGTTTAAATAAAACCCCTCATGCTATGTTTGGTCGTATTTATGCAGGATGCTGCGGAAGAACTTTATTTGTAAATTTACCGGGTTCTTTGAAGGCGGTAAAAGAGTGTTGTGAGGTTTTATTTCCTACGGAAAAAAATATTATGTATCATGCTTTAGAGAAGTTAAGCGGGGTAATTAAAAAATGTGGTTGATTTTACAGTAGAATTAAACTAACCGCCATTACAAGCATTCCGGAAATTAAACCATAAATTGTTGTATGATGTTTTCCGAATTTTTCTGCTGAGGGCAGAAGCTGATCGAAGGCGATAAAAACCATTATACCGGCTATTGACCCAAAAATAATCCCAAAAATTGTATTGTTTAAAAAATTTCTTAAAAGGAAGAATCCAATTAGAGCACCGGCTGGCTCGGCTAATCCTGATAGAAAAGAGTAATAAAAAGCTTTTTTTCTAGAGCCTGTTGAATAATATATTGGTACGGCAACTGCAATGCCTTCTGGTATATTATGGATTGCCACAGCTATGGCAATTGTTATCCCGAGTGCAGGGTCTGCAAGAGCGGCAAAAAAAGTTACCATTCCTTCTGGAAAATTGTGAATAGATATTGCCAGTGCGCTCAGTATTCCAAGTCGATGAAGTTTTGATTTGTTCTTTAATTCTTCTGGATTTAATTCTTCTATACTGTGGAGTTCATGGGGGTTTTCAACGGTTGGGACAAGTTTATCAATAAGGGCGATTAAGGCCATTCCGGCAAAAAATGAAATTACTGTTAAAAGTTCACCTTTTGAACCATGTGTTTCAACAAGCATTTCAAGAGCCTTTGTAAAAATTTCAACAAAAGAAATATATATCATTACTCCTGCTGAAAAGCCAAGCGAGAAACATAGAAATTTAAAGTTTGTTTTTTTTGCAAAAGCGGCAAATGCTCCGCCGATTCCTGTGGATAATCCCGCGAAAAGTGTAAGCATAAATGCTCTTAGTATATCTGATGTTGTAAAAATATCCATAGGATAAATATATTGAATTTTTTAATAAAGTCAACTATTGCCTGAATTTAAAAAAAAATGCTTGATTTTATTAACTGAATGGGTTAAAATTTTTACACCTAATTTAAATTTTGAATCAGGGGTTTTTATGACTGAAAAAATTGTTTCTAAAATTGATTTGATTTCTGTTTTATCCGAGGCTGTCGATTTTGTAAGCAGAGAACTTGCAAATCACCATAAAGAAGTAGCATGTATAGCCATGCAACTGGCCGAATATTTTGATTTAACTCCCGAAAATAAAACCACCCTGCTGATAAGCACTCTTATTCATGACTGTGGTGCAATGTCCTATGATAGAAAAAATATTTCACCTATTGACTTAAAAGATGAAAAGCGTCATTCAATGGCCGGATATTTATTGCTTAAAAGCTTAAATGGTTTTTATGATGTTGCTAAACTTATAAAATATCATCATGACAGCTGGGATTATGGAAAACTTGAAGAAAATGACGAAAGCGAAAAAATACTTATAATGTCACAAATAATTAATCTTGCAGACTATATTTCTAATGCAATAGATAGAAACAAAGAGATTTTATCCCAGGAAAATCACATTACAGAAATGATTGTTGATATGAAAGGTAAAAAATTTCATCCTGCTGTTGTGGGAGCCTATCTAGAATTCAGTAAAAAAGAATATTTCTGGTTTAATCTAAAAATTCCCGGATGTATTTTACATAATGTTTCAAGAAGAGACTGTGCAAATCATATGGTTCCAGTTGACGAGCTATATGAATTCTGTCATTTGTTTCAAAAGATTATTGACTTTAGAAGCATTTTTACCTCTGCTCATTCTAAGGGCGTTGAGTTTGCTGCAGGATATCTGGCCCAAAAAGCCCGTTTTTCAGAATTTGATGTTAAGCTGATGAAAATATCTGGACTTCTTCATGATATTGGAAAATTGGCGGTTCCAATTACCATAATAGAAAAAGAAGGAGCGCTGACTAACGAAGAATATAATATAATTAAAACTCATACTTTTTATTCTCACAATCTCCTACAGAAGGTTCCAGGATTTGGCACTGTCTGTTCCTGGAGCGCACTGCATCATGAAAAACTTGACGGCTCCGGTTATCCGTTTCATTATGAGCGGGATGAGCTTAGTCTCGGGAGCAGAATTATGACTGTTTCTGATATTTTTGTTGCTCTTTCAGAAAATCGTCCCTACCGGCCAGGAATTTCTAAAAATGAATCTGTTAAAATCCTGGAAAAAATGAATAAGGATAATAAAATTGATGGGGATGTACTTGATTTATTAAAAGAAAATATTAAGGAAATTGATTACAATAGAACTATTGTGCAGATGGACACATATGCTAAATATGATAAATTCCTATATCAACTTAAAGACTATTAAAGCTTTTCAAAAAAATAATTTTAAAATATAATTTGATATGATATAATTTATTTATGAAGAAAATTTATTATTTCAGTGGAACCGGCAACTCTCTGTATGTTGCTCAGAAAATAGCTGAATCTCTTGACAACACTCAATTAATTTCTATAGATGAAGAAATAAAAAAAGATGAACCAATAATTGATTCAGATTTTGCAGGAATTATATACCCGGTTTACTGTTTTGGATTACCTCGAATTGTTAAGGATTTTATTGAAAAAGTTAAAATTAAAAATAATTCTTATTTTTTTTCAATTGCAACTGCCGGAGCACCTAAACTGGCTCCTGCAAATGAACAGCTTGAAAATATTTTAAAGAAAAAAAGTGTTTCGCTTAATGCTGGATTTATAGTTGGTATGCCTGGAAATTATATTGTTCTTTATGGGGCTCCCTCTAGAGCGAAGCAGGAAAATATTTTTTTAAAAGCCCGGAAAAAAATTGATTATATACTTTATTTTTTAAAAGAAAAAAAAGATAATAAAGTTGAAAAAGGTTTTTTTCTTATCAGATTTGGTTATTTAGGAGCAGGTTTTTTTTATTCTTCTCTTCCTAAGTCGGCAAAAAACTTTTATGTTACTGATAAATGCACAGGATGCTCTAAATGTGTGAGGGTTTGTCCTGTAAATAATATATCTTTAAAAGAGGGCTCACCTCAATGGGGAGATAAATGCGAACAGTGTATGGCATGTATTCAGCTTTGTCCTGAAGAAGCTGTTGAATATGGCAAAAAGTCTATTGGAAGAAAAAGATATAAAAATCCTTACGTTGAAATTTAAAAATAATTAAAGGGGACTGCCGGGTTCTACCCGCTATTTTTTTATGAAAAAAATTTTAAAAACGTTTTCAAATCATATGGAGGCGGATTTTTTTGTTGGTGTATTGAAAGCTAATAAAATTGACTGTTTTATTGAGGCTGATGACTGCGGTGGTATGGCTCCTCATTTAAACGTTCTTCTTCCGATTAAGCTTTATGTTGATGAGAAAGATTTTGGAAATGCTCAAAAACTTTTAGATGATTTTGAAGATTCTTCTAATTAAACTGCTATTTTTTTTCAGGAGCATTTGTGAAATTTTTTAAAACTTATTTATTAATTTTTCTGTTTATTTCAATTACTTCTTTTTCTTTTGATATGCTTCCTATGAATAATATTTATAATGTAGATGAAAGTTATATTCAGGAAGCTGAGTTGTTTATTCATGAAGGAAACTATTCTCAGGCTGAAAAAGAATATGAAAATATTATTGGAAAAATCCAAAATGAAGAGTTAATTCTATCAAGTGACCATATTTTCATTCCCTATTCTAGACTTGCCTACTTAAAATTGCGACAAAATGATTTAAATAATGCTTTAAGATTATTGTTTAAATCTGTTAGACTTGGAGCACACCACGGGGAATATTATAATATTGCCTATATATTTCATGAGAGGGAAGATTTTTTTCTAAGTGAAGAGTTTTTAATTAAAGAATATGAAAATTCAAAAGAGTTAAAAATTTCCACTTTAAATGCCCTTATTGAACTCTATATTTTTAAAAATGATTATAAAAATGCTCTTTATTTTACTTATAAACGTAAAAACTTAAAAAATGATTATAAATCTTTTTATTATCTTGGCTCTATTAACTATCAAAATAAAGTATATTCTGAAGCTACCAGGAATTTTGAAAAAGCATATGAGAAAAACAGTTCTAAAAAAATTTTTTATAAATTAATTAAGGCTGAATTTTTTTCTGGTAATATTTTTTATGCTTTTAATTTATGGAATCAAAAATATGGTGAGAATTTTGCTGGTAATATAATTAGAATTTTTGTTATTACAATTATTATTTTTATTATAATAATAATTCCCCTGCAATTTTTTTTAAAGTTCAAAGGCAGACAGGCTGGGATAAAAGATTTACTGCTTTTTTCTTTTATTATTATCTGCTTAATTATCTGGATTAATTTTCTGATTTATTTACTAATGGATTCAACAGGGTTTCCATTAGAAATTTTTCAGTTAGACGAGATGTACAATATTATTTTTCAAACTCTTTTTTTTAATATTATTTCTGTGTTAACTGCATTTTATATTATTGGTAATTTAAGAGGAAAGAGTTTAAAACAGTTTTTTTTATTTAGAAAAACCCGTTATAAATATTTCAACTGCGCCTTAATTCTTTCTATTATGTTTTTCACAGTAATTAGTTTTATGCTGAAGTTTATAGAAATGCCCGATATTGACGTTTTTAATTTTACTCGTGAAAGTTTATTTAATTTTGGATTTACTCTTATCTTTGTGGTTCTATTAGCTCCTGTACTGGAAGAAATTGTTTTTAAGGGTTTTATTTACCGGATTTTAAGCAGAAGGTTTAATGTTATATGTGGTGCCGTTATTACTTCTATTATATTTGCATTGATTCATATGCCGCAATATGAATGGTGGTATCCACTTTTTATTGTTTTTGGAGCCTTTTCTTTTGCTGGGTGTTTAATTACACAAAAGGCAAAGTCCCTTTATCCCGCAATTATTTCACATATGGTCTATAACCTTCTGATTTATTTTTTATAATTGCTGATATTAGTACAGCAATTCTCAATTTAGCCGAAAATCCTTTAGTGGTCAGGCCTACACACCTTGCTTTTTCGCAAAGTGATGTCGGCGCTGACCCCATCAAATCAAGGATTTTCTCTATTTTCATTGAGAATTGCTGGATATTAGTAACACATTATTGAATTATAATATTTTTTAGTATAAAATAATAAATATGTTAATATAAAAATTTTGCGAGGGAATAAAATGAATAAAATAAAATTTTTTTCAATTATTATAACTTTAGTTTTACTTTCAGGTTGTTGGGGAGACTTTCAAAGGATAAATGATCTGGAAAAAAAGAATTTAAAAGGTCCTGTTAAGCAAATAAATGAGTCAGTTTATGAGGCAATAAGTCCCTATGGTGTTGTTGAAAAGGGGGAATTAAAAGAAAAAGCACTTTATAAGTTTAATGAAGATGGTTTTATGACGCTATATTCCAGGTTAGATGTAAAAGAAGATGAGATTATTGAAAAAGTCACATATGAATATGATTTCAGAACTCATAATAACCGGGGTAAATTGGCCGGGGCCGACTATGATAAAGATGATACTGTTTTATCGGAATTTAAATATGAACATGATGATAAAGGTCGAATTATTCAAAAAACCCGATTATATGAACCTGACAGACAGAGAGATAGAAAAATATATAAATATAATCGCAGAAATCAGGTTATTAAAATGCACAGGTTTAATTCAAATGATAATTTAAGTGCTAAATATGAATATATTTATGAAGATGATAATCTTGTTCATGAAATACTTGCCAGGGCTGATGATACTATCACCAGTGAATTTTATAATGAGTACGATGAAAAAAATAATTTAATCAAACAAACCGAGTACGAATTAAATGAAAGACTCAGATTTATCAGAGAATACAATTATGATGAAAAAAATAATATGATTAATTTAACTGTTTTCGATCATAGAAATAATATTGTAAAAAATTTAACTTATGAATATGAATATTCGGATAATGGCAACTGGATAAAAGCAACTGTAAAAGATAAAGGGGAACCTATAAAAATTATTGAAAGAAAAATTGAATTTTATCCTCAAAAAAGTGAGCAGAGCAATTGAATAATTATAATATATAATGTATAGTTAAAAGTTGATAAAAATCATAAATTTATTTTTAAAGAAGGGAAAATTTTGAATAATTATAAAATACTTATAGATAACTGTCCTGTTGCATGTGCACTTCATAAAATTATAAAAAACGAAAATGAAGAAATTATAGATTTTGAATATTTATATGTAAACCCGGAATTTGAAAAAAAAACTGGATTTAAAAATACTGAAATAGAAGGACAAAGTTTTAAAAAATTTTTCAGCCAGTATATATCTGATGATTTTAACTGGGTAAATTCTTTTAAAGACATTCTTAATAATAATCAGCATAATAGGTTAAAAACGTATTTTAAGCCCGGGAAAAAACACTTTAATGCAAAGATAACACGAGTTGAGAAAGATTTTTTTATTGTTTATTTTGAGGATATTACAAAGAATGAAGTTGCCGGGAATAATCATAATATAGAAAATATTAATCAAAAACTTGAAATTCTTGAATCAGTTTTCAATTATGCTCCAAACATAATTTCAATTTTTGATATAAATGGTAAATATATAAAAGTATCAAAAAAAGTTTCAGAGTTTTATAATATGCCCTATGACCAAATAGAAGGTAAATATTTCAGTGAGCTTTTACCTCAGGAAGTTGTAGATGATTTTAATAATAATATTGAACAAATAAAAAAGACTAAAAAAGGTTTTTCAAAAGTTGATTATTTAGAAGATAAAAACAGTTCAACTGGATTTTCAGTATTTGAAACAATACTTTTTCCAATTCAATTTGAAAAAGGAGAAGTTTCTTTAATAGGAGCTTTAGCTTTTGATATATCAGGGCAGAAAATAAATCAACTAAAACTGGAATCAACTAAGACTAATCTTGAAAAAATTATGAATAAGGCCCCTGTGGGTGTTATTTTAGTCGGCAAGGACAAAAAGATTCACTGGGCTAATGAGAAGGCGTTAGAATTAACTGAATTCAGTCTGCAAAGGGATTTAATCGGAAAGAACTGTAAAGAATATATCTGCGCCAAAGAAGGAGAGGAATGCCCCATATTTGACAAAGATGAAGTTTTTACAGATAAGGAATGTATTTTAAAAACCAGGTACAACAATGAAAAACCAGTTTTAAAAACAGCTACTGCAATAAAATTGAATCAGCAGGATTTTGTGCTTGAATCTTTTGTTGATTTATCTAATCAGAAACTTTTAAATGAGCAGTTTAAAAGAAACGAAGAACTGCTGGAAAAAACCCAGAAAATCGGAAAAATCGGTGGCTGGGAATATGATGTATTAAAAGATGAGATGTACTGGACAAATCAGGTGTATTTAATTCATGGTTTTAATCCCGAAGAAATTAAACAGGGGGATAAAAAGCATATAGAAAAAAGTTTAACATGTTATTATCCCGAAGATAGAAAAAAAATTCTTAATGCCTTTAAAAAATGTGTTGCTAATGGAGAACCTTATAGCTTTGAAGTTCCTATTACAAAAATTAATGGTGAAAAAATATGGGTAAAAACAGCAGCACAGGCTGAATACAGCGATGGTAAAATTATAAAGGTTTTAGGAAATTTTATGGATATTACCTCCCAGGTAGAGGCGAAAATCTCACTTAAGAAGGCAAATGAAAGGTTTGAACTTGCAGTTCAAGGGGCTAATGACGGCTTATGGGACTGGGATTTAAAAAATGATAAACTGTATTTATCTCCTAAATGGAAAGAAATTCTTGGATACGAGGATTATGAACTGAAAAATGAATTTAAAACTTTTGAAAATCTTATATATAAAAAAGACCGAAAAAAAGTAATTGAATATGCTTATAAATATTTAAATGGCGAGATAAGCAATTATAAAATTGAGTTTAGAATGAAACATAAAGACGGTAGTATCAGGTGGATTATGGCAAAAGGAGAGGCATTAAGAGATGAAGATGGTATTCCCAGTAGATTGTCGGGTTCACATACTGATATAACCGACAGAAAAATTTTTGAAGAAGAATTAAAGTTCAATGAAAAAAGATTCAAAGACGTTGTTAATGCTATTGGCGAGGTTGTATTTGAGCTTGACTATAAAGGGTGTTTTACATATATATCAGATAAAGCAACAGATTTTTTCAACAAAAGTCCGGCTGGATTAATTGGTGAAAGTCCTCTTGAGTTTATCTATCAGGATGACCGCGGAATTATTATTAATGCATTAGAAGAAGCTGCCACCAGAAAAGGTATTGTAAAAAATATAGAACATAGGTTTAAAACAAAAACAGGTGAACTTAGATGGGCAAGTTTTTCTGGAATGGCAATATATGATAAAAAAGATTCACTTATTGCATATAGAGGTGTTTTAAAAGATATAACAAAAGAAAAAGAATCCAGACAGAATCTGATAGAAGCTGTTGAAGAACTTAAAGAAGCAAATGAACAGGCTGAAAAACTGGCAGTCAAAGCCAGAGAAGCAAATCTGGCTAAAAGTGAGTTTATAGCAAATATGAGTCATGAAATAAGAACACCTATGAACGGAATAATAGGCTTTACAGAGCTTCTTCATGAAACCGAGCTTAATGAGCTACAGCATGAATTTGTTGATACTATACAAAAAAGCAGTAATAATTTACTGGATTTAATTAATGATATACTGGATTTTTCAAAAATAGAGGCTGGCAAATTAGAGCTGGAAAAAACTCAGGTTGATTTATATGAGCTTGTTGAAAATATTGTTGATATATATAAGTTTAAAGTAAAAGATAAGGATATTGAACTGCTTTTAAATATAACCCCGGAATTACCAAGATTTATAGAATCCGACCTTGTAAGGTTGAATCAAATTCTGATTAATCTGCTTTCAAATTCTGTTAAATTTACAGAAAAAGGTGAAGTTGAGCTGAAAGTAGAAAAACTGGGGGAAGATAAATCAAAAAATAATATAGAGCTTCTTTTTTCAGTAAGAGATACTGGTATTGGAATTAAATCTGAAAATTTCGAAAAAATATTAAAAGCGTTTACTCAGGAAGATGGTTCAACAACACGTAAATATGGTGGAACCGGGTTAGGTTTGTCAATTTGTAATAAAATACTTAAAAAAATGAACTCGCATATGAAAATAGAAAGCGAACCTGGCAGGGGAAGCACTTTTTCTTTTATTATAACTGTTCCCGTTTTAAAGAAAGATAATGGACTGAAAGATTTAAAAATTAATATTAAAAATGTTTTAATTGTAGATGATAATATTTCAAATCAAAAAATTATTTTAAATATGCTTCAGTTAAAGGGAATAAATTCAGATACTGCTTCAAGCGGACAGGAAGCTTTGAAACTATTAGAAAAAAATAAATATGAAGTACTTGTTATAGATTATCATATGCCGAACACAAACGGCCTTCAGTTAATTCAAATTATAAGGGAGAACCCTGATTACAATAAAAATAAAAAACCTGTTATCTTTATGCATTCCTCCTCCGATGATTCTCTACTACATAAGGAATGTCACAAACTGGGGGTGGAATTTAAACTAGTTAAGCCGGTTAAAATTCAAAAATTTTATGAAATATTAACAAAAATTCATTCAAAAGAAGAATATTATGAAAAAAGAAAACAAGTTTTTAAACAAAATTTAATTAATTATGCCAGCGATAAAAAGTTAAAAGTGTTAATTGTAGAAGATGATAAAATAAATATGAAAATCACCCAGATTTTTACCCGAAAACTTATTCCCGAAGCTGATATTGCAGCCGCCATTGATGGTAATGAATCTGTTGAGAAATTTCAAAAATTCAAACCTGATATTATTATAATGGACGTACAAATGCCTAATTTAAGTGGTATAAAAGCCACAGAAAAAATAAGAGAATTTGAAAAACAGAATAATTTAAAACAAACCCCGATTATTGCTATAACTGCCGGTGTTTTAAAAGGTGAAAAAGAAAAATGTCTTCAATCCGGAATGAACGAGTACATATCAAAACCTGTTAAATACGTTGAATTTAAAGAAAAAGTATCAAAATATTTAAAAAATATTTAAACTTTTACTTTAACTTTTATTTGGTTGAATTTCAATCTGACGTTAGCCTTATATATTAAAGCTGAATTAAGTAATTAAAAATCTTGAAAAAATCCCTTAAAATAGATTAATTTACGTCTTTAATTAACCGATAAATTAAAAAAAATAAGGTGGGGAGTATATGAACGAAATAGGCGGCCAGGCAGTTATCGAAGGTGTAATGATGCGGTCTCAGAACAAAGTAGGACTTGCTGTTAGAAAGTCTGACGGCAAAATCGTTACTAAATTTGAAAAAGTTAAGCCCATTACTGAAAAATATCCAATACTGAAAATGCCGGTTTTTCGCGGAATTTTTTCTTTATTCAGTGCAATGGCAATAGGAATAAAATATCTTACGATTTCTGCAAATATTGCTTCTGCAGAACCAGGATTGTTAAAAGAAGAAGAAGAGAATTTGTCAACAGGAGAAATTATCTTTACAATAGGATTTGCCCTTTTAGTTGGTGTATCACTGTTTGTTTTATTACCAGCAGGTCTTTCGATGCTGACAGAATATCTTGGTGTGCAGTCAAGACTTGCAGTAAATATAATTGAGGGTTTTATCAGAATTTTTGTGTTTTTAATTTATGTTTATTCTATCTCAAAGCTTGAGGATATTGAAAAAGTATTTATGTATCACGGAGCGGAACATAAAACAATTTATGCTCTTGAAAATTCTGAAAAACTTACTGTTGAGAATGTTAAAAAATATTCCAGATTTCATCCAAGATGTGGAACATCATTTTTAATGTTTGTGATGATAATATCAATGTGTGTGTTTTCGTTTATAACTACAGATGACTGGTATTTAAAAACATTATTAAAAGTTCTTTTAATGCCAGTTGTAGCCGGATTATCATTTGAGGCAATAAAAATGGCTGGAAAAAATATAACAAATCCTCTCGTAAAGTTTCTGATTAAACCGGGTATGCTTCTGCAGATTCTAACCACAAGAGAACCTGAAAAAGAACATCTGGAAGTAGCGATTGAGGCTGTAAATAGAGTGATTGATGAAGAATAGTTTTGAAGTTGAGAATTTTTATAAAAAAAAGTTTAATTTCAAACAGGTTAATGATTATAAATTAACTCTGGACAGTTTAATACTGGGAAGGTATCCAGATTTAACTAAAGTAAAAAGAGTGGCAGATTTTGGATGTGGCAGCGGAGTGCTGGAGTTTTTGCTTATTGCAAGAAAGCCTGGTTTAAAAATTGAGGCTTTTGAAATACAGAAAAAGCTTTTTGAGACTGCAGAAGAAAATTTTATTAAAAATAACTTAAAAAATGTAAAAGTTTATAATGAGGATTATACAAAAATGAAAAAGACAGAGAGCAATAAATTTGATTTAATTATATCCAATCCTCCTTATATGAGATTAAAGGATGGTCAGCCTCCGGCAGATAAAAGTAAATTCAGGGCAAAATTTGAAGTAGATATGACTTTTGCAGAATTAGTAAAAACTGTAAATAAAAATATAAAAAATAAAGGAAGTTTTATTTTTTCACATATACCCTCAAGGATTGGTGAAATTTTTAAAATTTTAATGTATAATAAATTTGGAGTAAAAAGTATTAGATTTGTTCATTCTGATTTAAAAGCCAGAGCACATATTTTTATATGCGAGGCTGTTAAAAATATTAATATTGAAACCAGAATAAAAGAACCTCTTATAATATTGGATAAAAATAAAAAATATAATGCTGAAATTATGGAGATGTTTAGTTTATGAGAATTTTGTTTATAGGCGATGTTGATGACGAGCCAGGATTAAAAATAGTTAAAGAGCTGATGCCTTTATTAAAAAAAGAATATGGTCCTGATATTGTTGTTGTCAATGGGGAAAATGCTGCTTCAGGTGTAGGAATTGATAAAAAAAGCGCAGAAATTATTAAGAATGCCGGAGCAGACGTCATAACTCTTGGAAATCATACCTGGACAAACAGGCAATCCAACGACGTTTTGAATGTCAAAGATGGCAAAGTTATTCGTCCACTGAATTTTTCACCTGATGCCCCGGGCGAAGGATATAAATTAATTGAAAAAAATGGAAATAAAATTCTTGTTATAAATGCTCATGGACAGGAAAGTATTGTTAATATTCTTGGTAAGGAAATTTTTTCTCAATGCGAATCACCGTTTCATGCAGTTGATAAACTTTTAAAAGAAAAATTTAATGATATAAAAATGGTTTTTATTGATTTTCATGCTGAGTCAACAATTGAAAAACTGGCTTTTGCTAATTTCTTAGATGGAAGAGTTAGCTGTGTTGCGGGAACTCATACTCATGTAACAACTGCAGATGAAAGAATTCTTCCTGAAGGAACTGCCTATATAACTGATGTTGGAATGACCGGAGCTGTAGATTCAGTTGCGGGTGTTTATAAAGAAGATGTTATAGAGCAATATCTGAAGGTAAAACCCACTAAATGGAAGGGGGCAAAAAATAATCCTGAAATTAAGGGAATTGTTGTAGATATTGACGAAAAGACCGGGAAAGCAAATAATATATTCAGAATTTCAAAAATGATGAAGCCTGGTAAAATAAACTTATCAATGACTTCTGACATGCTTTCAGATTTTATATCTGGAATTATTAAAATTGATACACTTGATAAAGTTGCTAAATATATTATTACAGTAATTTTAAGTCGAACTACAATTCAAAGTGCAGCCTTCTATGAAAAAGACTCTATAAACTCTATTACAAGATATTCTAATCTTTCTGCAGATGATAATGTACTGGTGAAAGATTTTTTAAAGAAAAAAAATCTACAGGATGGAATTAATAAAATTAATTCAGAGATGTCTGTGCTTGTAAGCTCAGATCCCGAAAACAAAGAAGTTCTATATTGTGTTGCTCTCCGCTCCAAGCACGAAATAGAAATTGATTATCCTATTGTTGAAATTATTCAGAACTTTTATTCAAGATTAAGAAAGGAAAAATTACTTCTACAATCAAATGACGAATTATCTGTTTTATATGAGGTTGGAAAAGAAGTAGCACAAACTATTGAGTTGTATGGAAAAGACGGCTTGCTTTCAAGAATAATGGATTTAGCATCAAAAATAATGAATTGTGAAGCAAGTTCTGTAATTCTTGTAGATGAAAGAACCGATGAACTTTATTTTATAATCGGTTTAGGGGAAAAAGGGGATGCCATTAAAGAAATACGGTTGAAAATGGGACAGGGTGTTGCAGGCTGGGTTGCTCAAAACCGTAAGCCTGCGATTGTTCCAGACACAACAAAAGATTCAAGATTTTTTGGACAGGCCGATAAAAAAACACAGTATGAAACCAGATCAATAATTGCTGTGCCAATGATAATAAAAGATAAAGTTATCGGGGTCCTTGAAGTGTTGAATAAAAAAGGTGAAATGCCTTTTAATGAGAATGATTTGTCCATGTTGCAGGGAATTGCACAGCAGGCAGCTTCAGCAATAGATAATGCAAAGCTGTATCATAAAATCAAACAACTATATAAAGCAACTGTTGAGGTGCTTGCTAATGCAATGGACAGTAAAGATGCCTATACTCACGGTCATTCAAGAAGGGTAGCAGAATATTCTACAGCTATTGCCAGAAAATTAAATAAAGGTCTGGATTTTATTGGAGACCTTGAAATTGCCGCTCTGCTGCATGATATAGGTAAAATAGGTATAAGGGACGCGATTTTGTGTAAACCTGGCAGACTTACAGACGATGAATTTGAAATAATTAAAAGCCATCCGGTGATTTCGGCAAAAATTCTTCAACCTGTTGATTTCCTTAAACATTTAATTCCTATGATAAGAAATCATCATGAAAGATTTGATGGAAATGGATATCCAGATAAAATTTCCGGAAAGGAAATACCTCTTGGCTCAAGGATGATTGCTGTGGCGGATACTTTTGATGCAATGACATCTGACAGGGCCTACAGAAAGGGACTTCCCTGGGAAGTTGCTTTAGAAGAACTTAAAAATAATAAAGGAACCCAGTTTGACCCGGAATGTGTTGATGCTTTTCTTCAGGCTTTTGAGGAAAATTACAGGGCGAATTTCGAGGAAATCAAAAGTAGATTTGCGGCTCAGGATAAAGCATAAAAATACAAGGGGAGAAAAATCTCCCTCCCCTTGAAAACTGATATTATTTAACTCTTGATAGTTTATAAAGCATTGCGCCTACAATAATCAGAGGCAGAAGTGAAATCATAGGGTTGTATCCGAATGTGTAATTTTCAAAATAAGTAGTAATAGAGAAAATATGATTTATTCCAAAATAAACAAACGCCGCAATTAACACACCAGTTAAAGCCTCACCAGCTATTAATCCGGAAGATAATAAAATACCGCCTTCGTCTTCTTTTTTATTAAATTTATCAACAAAATACTTAATGATTCCACCAGCCATTATCGGCGTGGAAAGAGACATTGGAAGATATAGACCAACAGCAAAAGCAAGAGAGTTAATTCCAAAAAGTTCAACAACAAATCCTGAAAAAATTCCTATTAGAATTAATCCCCATGGAAGAGTAGCTTCCATAACTCCCTCTATAACCATAGCCATTAAAGTTGCCTGTGGGGCTGCAAGCTCTCTTGAACCGATACCATATGCCCCATGTAGAAGATTTAAAGTATATCCAATTGCAATAGCGGAGGCAAAAATACCGATTAATTCACCCACCTGCTGTTTCCAGGGAGTGGCCCCGACAAGATAACCTGTTTTTAAATCCTGAGAAGTATCACCAGCTATACAAATACCAATACAGACAATTGCTCCAATAATAATAGCTGCAATCATACCTTGTTCACCAGTATATCCGGCAGAATAAAGTAAAAAGGAAACTACAATTAAAGTTGCAATAGTCATTCCTGAGGCAGGATTTGAGGAACTTCCTACAATACCTACAATTCTGGCCGAAACTGTAACAAAGAAAAAGGTAAATAAAACAACCAGAAATGTAATTAAAATTACATGTTCAATTTGATTTAGGGCAAACCATACCCCTGTTGCAATTGCCAGAAGCCCGAGCATAGCCATAACATATTTCATTTTAATATCTTTTTGAGTACGTAAAGTTTCTTTTTTATTTTCTTTTTTTGAAATAATTTCTTTAAACCCTTCTGAAAAAGAGTGAATAATAGTCGGCATGGATTTTATTAAACTGACAAAACCGCCGAATGCAACGGCTCCAGCACCAATGTACCGAATATAATTATCCCATATTTCCCATGGTCCCATTTCGCCGATTAAAATTGAAGCAGGGTAAATTGCTTTTGCTGAAAATTCTCCAAATATTGAAATAGCCGGAATAAATACAAGCCACCCAAGCATACCACCTGCAAGCATATAGGCAGAAATTTTCGGGCCAATAATATACCCCACAGCAAGAAGTGCAGGAGTGGCCTCAAAACCAAGCAGGCCGTTTTTAATAAACGGAAGCTTAAATTCAGGTTCTCCTTTCCATAAGTTCACTGCAGAAACAAAAAATTGAAAAACAGCACCTACAATTCCACCTATAAAAACCTTACGGGCTTTTTTACCACCTTCCTGTCCTGCAGCCAGCACCTCAGAGCAGGCTGTTCCTTCAGGATAGGGAAGGTTATCATGTTCTTTGACAATTAAGAACTTTCTGAGCGGAATCATAAATAAAATCCCCATCCAACCACCAAGCATAGCCATTATGAAAATGTCCATCAGGTCAGGAGCCAGACCCCAGACAAAAAGAGCAGGTACTGTAAAAATAACACCGGCTGCAAGAGATTCCCCGGCTGAACCGACAGTCTGAGACATGTTGTTTTCAAGAATGGTCCCTTTAATATACCTTAGTATTGCCATTGAAACAACAGCAGCAGGTATTGAAGCTGATACAGTCATGCCAACTCTTAATCCAAGATAGGCATTGGCTGTACCAAATACAACAGCAAGAATTGCACCAAGACCGACTGATTTCCAGGAAAATTCAGCCATCTTAGTGTTTTCAGGTACCGCATGTTTGAATTCTTTCATTATGTCCTCCAATATCTTTATAAAAACTTTAATATAATATAATATTTTCCTTAATTTTTCAAAAAAATAGTTAGGAATTCTTACGAACACTTGACCAATTTGTAAAATAATTGGTATTATATATATACGGAGGTGAAAATATGAAGTTTGTTAAATTTTTTCTTATTTTTATAGTATTTATATGCCTTTCGCTTACTGGATGTGAAGGTTGCCAGGAAGCAGATGATTTTGAACATCCAGCTGATGATATTCTTGAGGATATTCAAGGAGATTAAAACGGATTTTAGATGAATGAATATAAATAATAATGATGTATTAAAAGTCACAGTTGAAAAAATTATAAACGGGGGATATGGTTTATCACGTAAAAATGATTTTGTTATATTTACCCCTTATACATTACCAGGCGAAACAGTAGAAGTTAAAATAAAGCAAAAAAAAAAGAATTACGCTTTTGCAGAACCTCTTCAAATTTTAAGCCCATCCCCGTGGAGAGTTAAACCTGAATGTGAATATTTTACCCGTTGCGGAGGATGTGATTTTCAGCATTGTAAATATGAAAAACAGCTTATTTTTAAAAATGAAATAGTTCATGATTTTTTTTCAAAATTCACAAATAATATTAAACATATAACAGGCGCAAATAAAACCTATCATTATAGAAATAAAGTAACTTTTCATTCAGATGGCAAAAAAACTGGTTTATATGCCTCAAATTCAAACAAAATAGTGGAAATAAATGAATGTAAAATCGCAAATAACCTAATAAATAATAATTATACTGTTTTAAATAATAAATTAAACAGTATTAAATCAGATTTAATCTTTAAAACCGGTAATATAAACGAAATCATGCTTGTTTCTTCAAGTAAATTAGAAATTGACAGCTACTGTAAAAATCTTTTTAATAGTGTTTATTATAGAAACAATCATATTTCTGGAAAAAAATTTATTCAATCCCATATTGAAGCTCTTGATTTTTATATTTATCCAGATAGTTTTTTTCAGGTAAATTATGAAATACTGCAGAAACTATTAAATTATTTAAAAGAGAATTTACGGGGGGATAATTTAATTGATGCTTATTGTGGAACAGGAGTTTTTGACTTCAGTCTTAAAAAAAATTTCATGAATATTATTGGAATAGATATTGGAAGTCATAATATAAAAGCTGCCACAAAAATAAAAAATAAAAATAATATAAAAAATTGTGAGTTTTATACAGGTGATGTAAAATCAATTATTGACTCTTTTAAAAAAGCAGACACAATTATTATGGATCCGCCAAGAAAAGGTTGCAGCGAAAGAGTTCTTCAGGGAATATTAAAATCAGGCTGCAAAGAAATAGTCTATATTTCCTGTAATCCATCGACACTTCAGCGGGACTTAAAGTTATTAACCCAGAAATATAATGTAAAAGAAGTTGCATCTTTTGATATGTTTCCGCAGACTAGTCATTTTGAAACAGTGGCAATTTTGAATAAAGGTTAGAGTATGTGGTATTTAAAAAAATTTGAAAATCTTACCCCTTTAGAATTATATGAAATACTGAAAAGAAGAAACGAGGTTTTTGTCTTTGAACAGAAATGTCTTTATAAAGACTGTGATAATAAAGATCAGGAAGCATTTCATTTATTTTATAAAAAAAACAACAAAGTAATAGCTTATTTACGTATTATTCCATCAGGAATTTCCTATAATGAACCTTCAATTGGCCGTGTGCTTGTAATACCTGAGTTCCGGAAAAAAGGTTTATGCAGAGAAGGTATGCAACAGGCTATGGAATTTATTAAAAATAATATGAATTCCACCTCAATTAGGATTTCAGCCCAGAAATATCTGATTTTTTTTTATAAATCACTTGGGTTTAGAGTAACTTCAGATTTGTATTATGAAGATAATCTTCCTCATTATGAAATGTTGAAAGAATAAAGTATGTTTAAAAAACTTTTTTTGATTTTATTCTGTAATAAATTTTAACTATTGCAAAGGATTAATTATTTGTGATATTATTTAAACATGAAAAAATTTAAAATAATCGGTATTATAGTTATAAGCTTTTTCATTTTTTTCATTATTTTAAGAGTCAGAAGTTCAAGGCAGAGGTTTGAATCAATTGTAGAAAGCTCAAATGAAATTGAATCCCAGGAGCCAGATAATGTTAATATATATTTTGACCAGTATATAGAGCGGGGAATGACAGAATCGCTAAGACCCAAAAAAATTGATACTCAACAAATGAAACAGTATCATAATTATTATATACCCCCGCAAATAGAGGAAATAATCCAAAAAATTAAGTTAAAACAGTTTGATGATGCGCTTTTAGAGCTGAGAGAAATGCAGGAATTTGGCACCCCCAGCGAATCAGCATGGGCTTTGTATTTTGAGGCCCATATAAGTTTTTTACAGGGTAGATACACTTATGCAAAAGATTTATTTAATGATTTTGTACAGAAATATCCAACTCATGAGCTGATTACAAATGCCAGCGAAGCCATAAATTATATAAGCGAGTGGTAAATGAAAAAAGGTTATAGTTTTAATGAAATAATAATAGCAATTTTTATTATGTCTCTGGCATTATCTCCAGTTTTTCTTATTACAACGCAAAGTAATATGAATTTGTCTGAAAATGTTCTTTATCTGGACGCTTTAATGACTTGTACAACTATTATGTCGCAGGCAAGACAGAAAGAGTTTATAAGTAAGTTTATTAATGATGAAATTATTATAAATAAAGAGGAAACACACGGCTTTGTTTTATCAGATGACCTTTTTGAAACTACTCATACACGAGCCCTGGTAAAATTTGATAAAATTGACAGAAATTTTGTCCATATCCTTGTCAATTTAAAATATCAGAATGAGTCGGGCAGGGAAGTTGTTGTGAATCTGGACAGCGGGGTTTTTCTTAATGCTTTTTAAAAAAAACGGGATAACTGTTGTTGAAATGTTGATATCGATTACGATTGCTGCCGTTATTATTTTTATCATTACAGGCGTGTTTTCTCAGAATATTAAAAATATAAATATTGGAACCAGAAGAACTGATATTGAGTACGGTAAACATTTAATTATAAAAGAAATTTATATTAATTTGATAAATATGAACTCAAAAATAGATTTTGATGAAGAAAACGTTCAACTATCATCTAAGAAATCAAACTTTATAAATCTAAAAGATAAAACAGATAATGGAGATTACCGTAAAATCAATTTTAATACGTATAATATTGAAAATTTCGGAGAAAAAGATGAAATATCCTATTATAGAGAAGGGGATAATTTTGTTAAGGAAGTTAATGGAAGGGCGAGGAATATTGTAGATAATCTTGAAAAAATCAAATTTTCCTACTTCAATAATATGATTTACTGTAGCGGGTCCTTTTATTCTGAGGCGGACGCTCAGAAGAAAGAGCTTCGTGTGCCCTTTGAATTTGGAATTCACCTTTCCGGTGAGAAAGCTGGTGTTATACATGAATAATTTAAATAAAAAAGGTTTTACCGTATATTATGTTGTATTTTTTATAATTATTATTATGATGTTCTCTTTTGTTTATATTAGCCGGGTTTCTCATTCAACAAGAAATTTAGTAAGGGATTTTGAGAATTTTCGGGCCAGAGAACTTTGTGATTCCGGTATTGCGGCTGCTAAAAATTTAATATATAAAAACTATGCTCAGACAAATTATGACTTCTATGAAAATCTTAATTATCCAGTGGAATTTGTTTTTTCAACTGGAGTAGTAAGGATTGAAAGCATCGAATATTTAAAAAATATTAAATATGATGAAAATGAGTATAACTTAGATTTTAAAAATCTGGATTATTTTTCTAAAGGGGCGAAAGTGGGCGTTTATGATGTCTTAGAAGTTGTAATCGAAGCAGAAACAGCATCAAGGCAGACAATGAAGGCAAACAGCCTTATAAAGGCTGTAAGGGTGGAAAATCCATGAGAATTAAAAAGAATAAACTGCTAATTACTTTTATAATCCTGATATTTCCAATTTTAACACTCTCTTTTGAAGAAGTGTTTCCAGATGTCAGCCCTTTAATGTATGATCTTGACGGCGACGGAATGAAAGAGGCTGTATTCGGGTTTAAAAACGGAACTTTAAAATTATATGAAAATGATGGCACTGAAATAATAACCGGGTTATGGCCCAGACATCTTGCGGGAGCAGTTCAGGAAGAGGTTAAAATTATTGAAACAGATAATCAAAAACAAATAATAGCATCAACATATAATGGGAATGTTTACTCAATTTCACCACAGGGAAATTTAAACTGGAAGTTTGAATGCTTTGCCGATATGGAATTTATTTTAGGCTCTCCGGCGGTTGATGGAAATGAAAATCTTGTTTATTTTGGTTCAACCCAGGGCGAAGTACATGCAATTGATGAAAAGGGTCAAATAAGCTGGAGATATAAGGCTGATGGAGTTGTTAGTTCGTCAATAGAATTGTCTGACGCCACTGGTGATGGAAATAATGAAATAATTTTTAAAACTGATAAAGGCAGCGTTTATATGTTTGATAAAGATTTTAGTTCTGTGAACGGATGGCCAGTTACTATACCAGAAGGCTCTCATACAAGTTTGCCGTTTCCTATGACGGTCGATGATATTAATTCATCTGGACGGCAGGAAACCATATTTGCCACCAACGATGTCAATGAAGAGTTCTTCGTTTATACATTAAATTCTTATGGAGAAGTAGTTGATAAATTTTCTATGGATTCGAAAGTTTATAGTAGATTTCAGTTGAATGATATAAATAATAATGGAACTAAAGATTTGGTTTATCATGATTTAGACGGATATATTCACGCTAAAGATATCAGCGGTAACTCCTTCGAGGGTTTTCCTGTATATGCCGGGGAATATTTCAAAGGTGATATTAAACTATTAGATATTGATGGCAATGGTAATACTGAAATACTTGCAGTTGTTTCTGAAGATATGTTAAATTATTCTATAAGGTATTTTAATTTATCGGGGCAGGAAGTTCGTTCTCCTCACAATCTGGGACTTATTGATACAGAGGTTGCCTTTTCTGATGTTGATGGCAATGGATTAATTGAACTAGTTTATATTGAAGAAGGCGAATTGGTTATTGAAGAAATTGATATTACTGTGCCTGTAAAAATTAATTTAATAGGTGTTAATTATGAATTTTAAGAAAAAATTTCTTATTTTAATGCTTTTAATTGTTCCAATTTTTACTGTTACAGTTTATCCCGGTAATGTATTCAGATGTCTCCGTAAATTAGTTCGTGGTACCCGGAGAAGTGTTGAAATTGTTCTGGGGACTGTCACATCAGCCTCGCTTGAGCTAAGCACACCTGTTGTAACTCATCCTGAAATGAATGAAAGACTAGATCGCATTTCAGATGATTTATTACCCTTTGCAAAGAGAAATTTAAGATATAGATTTAAAATTCTTGACCTGGATTACCCAAATGCTTTTGCTGTTCCGGGAGGCTGGATTTATGTTACCCGCGAACTAATGGAAATGACAGATGATGATGAGCTTTCCTGTGTGCTTGCCCATGAAATTGCTCACATTGAAAAGAAACATTCAATGAGGGCTTTTGAACGTTCGCTAATAGCTGATAGAATAATTGATTATTATTCTAAAAAAAGTGAAACTGTGGAAAAAAACGAAGAACTTATTCGTATATCTAATATGATTTTTAATGAACTGAGTTTTTCTAGAAGTAATGAACGGGAGGCTGACCGATTAGGAGTACAAATTGCGTATAATGCTGGTTATAATCCGTATGGTATGGTCAGATTTTTTAACAAATTGATGGAGCTTAAAGACCACAGCGAAAACCAGGCGCTGAAAATGTTAAGCACTCATCCACTTACTTCTGATCGAATAGAATATACGAGTAATTACATTAAAAAGCTTATACAATAAAAAAAGAGGAGCTTTTATACTCCTCTAAAAGTAGAAACGGTGAAAATGCTACAAAACTATAATCGGTAAAATTGTGTTTTATATTAAAAAAATAAAAGGAGTGCTATGAAAAGCTATAAAGTTATTATACCCTATACTGAAAATAAAAAATCTGGCACTGTTTATAAGGTGGATTTTGAGATTCTTGCAGATAATAAACCGGAGGCTATTGAAAAAGCTCTTAAAAAGTTTGAAAAATTCCTTGATTTCAACATGGCCTCATGGATTAGAATACCAATAGAAAAAGATATTCAGGTGAAATTTATAAAAGAAATAAAAGAACCTGAGCCATGGAGTTATTTGTGAAAAAATTAGTTGTTATTGATGGTCACAGTCTGTTGTACAGAGCATATTTTGCCTTTATAAGAAGTCCTCTTTATAATTCTAAAGGGCAGAATACTTCAGCTATTTATGGTTTTCTGAATATGTTTTTTAAAATTACCCAGGATTTTAAGCCTGATTGCATGGTGATTGTTCAGGATAAAGTCAGGGGCGGTTTCAGAATGAATATTTATCCTGAGTATAAAGCACATAGGGATGAAACTCCAGAAGAGCTGAAATCCCAGTTTGAAATTTTTAATAGATTACTTAAAACTATGAATATTCCTACAATGTCAGATGAAAATTATGAAGGTGATGATATTATAGGCTCTTTATGTAATGAGTTTGGCCATAATCATGAAGTATATATTGTTTCAGGTGATAAAGATAATCTGCAGCTTCTTGATATTTCCCCTAATATTAAAATGATTATGACAAAAAAAGGGATTTCTGAAATAAAAGTTTATGATAGAAATAATTTTAAAGAAGAGTTTGGATTTGAGCCTTTAAAAATTATTGATTATAAAGCACTTACTGGTGATAAATCCGATAATATTCCCGGGGTTAAGGGAGTTGGAGATAAAACTGCCAAAAAGCTAATTTCAGAATTTGGAAGTCTTGAAAATATTTATAAAAATATTGACAGTATAAAAGGTGCTGTTCAAAAGAAACTTGTAAATAATAAGGAAAATGCCTTTTTATCACAGAAACTTGCCGAAATATCCCTTGAATATAAAACTAATTTAAAAGATGAGGACTTATGCTACAGCGAAAAATTCGGTCAGGAATTTGCCGAGTTAATGACAGAACTTGAATTTAAGAAGTTTCTTGAAAAATTCGGATTATTACCCCAAAAACCTGAGAAAACTAAAGATGAAAATATAGAAACCGTTTATAAAAAAATTTCTTCCAGAAAAGAGCTGGACGAGGTTTTTAAAAAAGCCCAGAAAGCTTCAAAAATTGCGTTTGATACAGAAACCACTTCGCTTTCTATTCACGAACTTAAACTTGTGGGGTTCTCAATTAGCTTTAAACCGGGAGAGGCCTACTATATTCCTGTAAATCATTTTTATCTTGGAATGGAAAATGAATATCAGGAAGATATTAATTATTTAATGAAAAAAATACAGAAATTATTTGAAAAAGTTAAAAATACAGTTGCTCATAATATTAAATTTGATTTTCTTGTTTTAAAAAAATGCGGTATTGAAGTTCCGCTTTCTTTTGATACCTCTATTGCTCATTATCTTCTTGAACCTGATAAATCTCACGGTATATCAAAGCTGGCCAGACAGTATTTTGATATTGATATGACCCCTTTTAAAGAACTGGCGGGTAAAAACGGAGTTATTTCCCAGGTTCAGATTGATGAAGTAACTCCGTACGCATGTGCCGACGCTGATATATGTTTCAGATTAAATGAAAAATTAGCCCCGGAACTTAAAGAAAAAAATCTTGAGAAACTGTTTCATGAAGTCGAAATGCCTCTTGTTGAAACAATTGCGCATATGGAATGGCATGGCATTAAGCTGAATAAAAAATATCTGAAGGAATTATATGATAAATATTCAATAAAGCAAAAAAAACTTGAAGAAGAAATTTTTGAAATTGCCGGGGAAGAGTTTAATCTTGATTCTCCTAAACAGCTTTCAAATATTTTATTTAATAAACTTCGAATTAAACCTGTTAAAAAAACTAAAACAGGTTACTCCACAAATGTGGTTGTTCTTGAAACTCTAGCTTCTAAAAATATCAAAATTGCCGAAAAATTAATTCAATACAGAAACTATTCTAAACTATTAAATACTTATATTATCCCACTTCCTAAATTAACAGATAAAAATGACTTTCTTCACGCAAGCTTCAATCAAACTGTTACTACTACAGGGCGTTTATCCTCGAGTAATCCTAATTTGCAGAATATCCCTGTAAAAAGTGAGGAAGGAAATGCTATCAGAAAAGCTTTCAGGGCTGATGACGGGAAAATATTTTTATCATTTGACTACTCGCAGATTGAGCTAAGAGTGCTTGCCCATATAACCGGCGACGCAGAGCTTATAGAGGCTTTTAATAATGGCAAAGATGTTCATACGTTAACTGCGTCAGGTGTTTTTAAGGTGAAATTTGATGAAGTTACTCCAGAGATGAGAAGAATGGCGAAGGTTGTGAATTTTGGACTTATTTATGGTATGAATGCTTATGGGCTTGCCTCTAGACTGGGAATATCAAATAAAGAGGCAGAAACCTATATTAGAAATTTCTTTGCAAAATATTCCTCTGTTAAAAAATATAATGATGATATAATAATTCAGGCAAAAAAAGATAAGTATGTAAAAACAATATTTGGAAGAAAAAGAAACGTGGCAGGAATGAATAAACAGATGCTTGCAAGAATGGCTGTAAATACACCGATTCAGGGAAGTGCCGCTGATATTATCAAAATTGCAATGATTGAGGTTTATAAAAAGTTAAACCTTTCATTTGAAAAAAATTCTGAGTGTAAAATGCTTGTTCAAATACATGATGAACTCGTGTTTGAGATACCTGACAACGAGCAGAAAATTAAATTTTATACTGATGAAATAAAAGACATCATGGAAAATTCTGTAAAGCTTAAAGTTCCGCTAAAAATCAACGCCGCAGCAGGACATAATCTAGGTGAATTGATTTTTAACAAAAAATAATTTATAATTAATTATATAGTTTATGAGCGGTTTATTTGAGCTAAAAAAATTTTATATTTCTGGGGTTTTTATGAAAAAAATTATAATTTTATCTTTAGTTTTTTGTTTAGTTGTTTTCTCAGTTGCTTCTGAAATGGATTTTTTAAACTCTTTTATTTCAAAACAGGATTTAACCCGTCGGGGTGAAGCTGGAATCAACTACTATATAAGCGATGTTTCTGAAGATAAAGATTTATATGAAAAACTTTATTTATATATGCAGCTGGATATGAAATCTGATGTTTTAAGTTATAGTTTAAATAAACGGGGTGGGGATGTCAGCCCTTCTGATATTCAAAAGGTAAGATATCAAATGTCTCAATTGTTTGATGAACTTAAAAGCTCTATCAATAATACTGACAATATTCTTAAAGTTGCAAAATTCAGCAGTGAATACCTTACAGAGGGAAATTTAAAATCATTTTATGAAATTGCCCTTCTTATAATTAACGAGGTTGAAAACGTTAATTTTCAAAACAGACAGCTTCAAAATTCTATTAAAGAATATTTTGAAAATATAGCCTTCAGGGGTTTAAAGCTACAATCTAAATTAGAAGATAGTGATTTTTATTCAAATTATATACTTTTTGCAAAACTTAATTCCAGATACGCTGGTCTTCCTGAATTTATTAATGAAGAAGAGCCTTTTTTTGATGCACAGCGATCAAATCAGCGTATTTTAGAAGAACCTGTTCCTGAGTTAAGAAGAGGGGAGCAGGATTTAACTACTAATATTGTTTTTCACAGACTTTTATCTAATAAAGAGTTTATTGATTCAGAAGCTATGACTCAAAAGGAAATTCAAAATTTTTTAGAAGAAAGAAATTCAGGTTTAAAAGACTCCTATAATGGTAAATATCCTTCACAGATGATTGCTGATGCATGTCAGAAAATTGGTATTAATCCCAAGATAATGCTTGCCACTTTACAGAAAGAAAAGGGGCTTGTAGGTAGTCAGAGTATTTCTAAATCTGTTCTGGACTGGGCGATGGGTGTTGGATGTTACGATGATGGTACAAAAAACACTAACTTCAAAGGATTTTATAAACAGATTGAAAGCGGTGCCGAAACTTTTCGCCACTGGTATGAAGATGGACTGGATAAAAATATTTCAGATAAAGGTCTCAGGTTAAGAGTTAATTATAATCGTGAATGGTTAACTGTATGGAATGAGGCTTCCTATTCTTTATATAGATATACACCTCATACCTATGATGTAATGATTAGCGGTAAAGCCGGGGGTAATTTTTTATTTGCCCGTGTTTATATTATGTATTTCAATGGTTTTGTGGTTGATGAAAATGTTGCCGGATTAGATATTAAACATACAACTGCCCGGGCTAATATGCGAAGAGGTCCAGGTACCAGTCATCCGGTTATTACTACTTTGGCAGCCAGTACTGAAGTTAAAGTTTTAAATACCCTTGATGATGACTGGTGCGAAATTCAGGTTATAAACGGTGGAACTACCGGTTTTATAGCTAACTGGCTTTTAGAGTAAATCCACTTGATTTAAGTAATCATGTCAGTTATTATTTTTCTATGAAAAATTTATTTTTAATCCTTTTAATTTGTCTGCTTTTTTTTCCGCTCCTTTCTTCTGCGCAGCCGGAAGAAAATGATGATGATGATTTAAGTTTTCTGGATGATGCAGGACTTTTAAATGCCGGAGAAGAAGCAAACCAGGATAATACACCCGGGGAAGACGATTTGATTTCAGACAGAGATTCTTTAAATTTCAGAAAATATGTTATTCAGTTTATTATTGTTACATTAATTATTATAGGAAGTATTATTGCTTTTTTTTTATATGTTAAAAAGAAAAATCCAAATGTTTTCAAGGGAAATATAAGAATATATGAAACTCAATCTATTGGAAACGGTAACACTATTTCACTTGTTCATGTTGGCGATGAAATACTGGTAATCGGTAATTCAGGAAATAAAGTTTCATTATTGACAAAAATTACCGACCCGGCTATTATAGAAGAAATCAAAAAAACTGGCGGTTCAGTTCCAACTGGCTTCAAGGAATTATTAATGTTATCCTCAATGGAAGCCAATAAAAAAGAAGAATAATAATCATATCAGATCTTTTTTGTAAAAAATATAATAATAACTTGAGTTTAACAAAAAATAGAAATTTTAACCTGTAGACACTTAAACAACAGTTAAGTTGACTAAAGTCAACAGTAAACGACTAATGGTCGAGTAAAGTCGATTATCATCGACAGTAAAGTCAGCTTAAGCTGACAGCAGTTCTCACACTGTTTCTTGGTCGAAGACCATTTACTGTTATCGATAGATAACTTTACTATCACCTTTAGGTGATTTTACTAAGCTGAAAGCTTTTTACTTTTATGTAAGCCTGACCACAAATAAGTTGACTAAAGTCAACAGTAAACGACTAATGGTCGAGTAAAGTCGATTATCATCGACAGTAAAGTCAGCTTAAGCTGACAGCAGTTCTCACACTGTT